>CAMAVB010000012.1 GCA_945861465.1 Candidatus Kuenenia stuttgartensis | reverse complement strand
ATTCCACGGTTCACGCTCGACAGTCTGAACATATCCTGCAACGGCTGACGGAACCAGATCCGGATGCAATGCCCAACATCGAGCGCACACTTCCACGACCACTGCGCTTACTCGCGACTCCGCAGCAGATCGCCGGTCGCGGCGACGACGGACGCCCCCCTGCACGAATTCCGGTCCTGGGGCAGCAAAAACAAATCATTGAGCTGCATGGCCCCGAACGCATTCAGACGGCATGGTGGACCGATGAGCCCTGCCATCGTGATTACTATCGGGCGATCATGGAATCCGGCGGCCAGCTCTGGATCTTCCGGGAACTGCAATCCGGCAATTGGTATCTGCACGGGCTGTTTGATTGAGCCAACGTAGCCGTCACGCTCCGCCGTGACGAGCCCACAACAAGGCCACTCTGTGATATGATCCCTCGTACTAACCGTAATCTTGCTCGCGATTTCGTTGCACCAACAGCCACCATTTCTGGTTTTTGTATGCGCTTCGATGCGGGCTCATCACGCGGAGCGATGATGGCTACATTTGAAACGACCGAATCTAATCCAGCACGGATTGTTCAGAATACTCGGACGCGCTTTCGTCAAAACACCGACTAGTGCTCTGTCAACCTTTAAAGTTGGGGTTGAATTGTATTTGTACGACGGACTTCCAGTCCGTCGGCGGTAACCTTTGTCGACGGACTGGAAGTCCGTCGTACCCGAAAATTGAGCCTTGACAGAGCACTAGTGCACCGTCATATCCAGTTCCCAGATCGAATCCATGCGCGAGCCATCGGATTCGTCATCGGGGAGATGGAGTCCGGCAAAGAGCGGCGGAGTCTTCGCCAATTCGTCGTCGCGGTTTTTTTCCTGAGTCTTTTCATGCTGAATCAACAGCAGGCCGCAGCAGGAAACATCATGGCGTTTCACCTGCACGCGAAGTTGCGGCCACACGGCAGAACGAGTCACGATTTCGCAGCCGCCAGGCATCACCAGAATGGTATCACCCATGAGCGCGGCATTGACACCGGGATGCCAGTATATCGCGGTCGGAGCCACAAGTTCGTGCTCCGAATCCGGCGTGAGCTGATGTTCCATCGCACGGTAACCGATGATCTCTGCCTGGTCCGCTAATTGCCATTCTGTGGGCATGCCGAACTTGTCATAGATGCGGCGAACCTTGGGCCAGATGTCTTTCAATTGCTCACCGGTTCTTGAGAAGTAGATGCCTGTCGCATGCATCAGCACGGCCTTCTGGTGGGCTGCCCACAACTGTTCCGGAACCTGATTGAGGCACACCGTCCGACTGACGGCAACATGCAGTCCCCAGCGTTTGGCCACACACGAAACCGTCGCATACGATTCAATCGGGTCTTCACTGTATGACCAGTGACGGTAGCGAACGTTTCGGCCATCAGCACAAACCTGAATGCGGACGGGCGTTACCGTACGTCGAATCAGCCGATTGCTGAGTTCCCCGGCGACGGACGCTTCTGAGACTCCCGGTCGAATATGACCTGCAGAGATTTCAACGGCGTGAACCAGCACCTTACTCAGGCGGCGAATACGATCCACTTCCAGATCCGTGAGAGGCTGACGCAACCGAGCAACGTCCTGCGCCACGCTGCGAGTCCCCTCAACGCCTGAATCGCTGATGACTTTACGACCGCGGCAAAGATCCTCAACCAGCTTGGCGTGAGGTTGAAACCACTCTCGTTGCTTCAACTGAAATCCCAGGCCAAATGCTTCCCGTTCAAACAACTGTGCGGAATCGACGGCATTCGTGGCAAACAGCCGCGCGTCATCGGTGACAAAAAGACTCGTCTGACATCCTTCAGGAGTACACCGCGCCGGATCTGCTCCGGCGGTAAACCAGGCGATGTTCGCGTGATCCTGCAGCAGCAATGCATCGGCTCCGGCAGCAGTCAGCAACTTTCGGACTCGCGCGTGCTTTTCATCCACGTCTGCCAGACGTTGCTTATCAAGAACCAGACAACGACGACGCACTGCGTCGTCCACTTCGCCTGCGCTCATGCCGATTTCTCCCTGTCGCTCGCGATGTCGTGGGGGGGTTCGAATGCGCAGCCTGGAACTGCAGCCACCAAAAACTCTCTGTTAAGACTATAACGCCGCGCCTGATTTGGCCAACCTTTGATGGCCCGGAATTGAAGAGAGTTGAATCAAATCTTCTGATTTTGAGGGTTCTGGGGCGAGAACGATGGGAAGCAGGATGGACATTCCTGTTCGTTGCATGGCCAATAAGCACCAGTGCAGAAGTTTTTTAGTTTAACGGCGAGCCGTAGGCGTAGGCGGAAGCACGCTGGATTCGCCTACGCCTACGGCTCGCCGTTAAACGATTTGTGCCAACTTACTTATGCACCAGTGCTTATCTCAGACATGATTGGCCAGAATGGCTGTGAACGGACTGCAGTAAGATTTACTGCTGCTTTGACCATCGCGATTCGATGCTTTCTGGTTTGCTCCTCGGGGTCAGAAGTATTCCCATACCTTTCTCATGTTTTGACAAGTACAATCCAGGGGCTCTCGGGCGAAGCCCGCGTTAAGATCTGCCGTTGCCTTTCGTTATGCTGCTTTGCCATGACTGGACTCTTTCTTTCCGACCTGCATCTGTTCAGCCGTCGATCCGTTGGGCAATTGCACTGGGACCGTCACCGAGACGCTATTGCTGCGGCAGACGTTGTCGTGTTGGGCGGTGACATCTTTGATATCCGCTGGAGCCAGATGGGAAGTCTTGACACGACGCTCAAAGCGGCAGAAGGCTGGCTGCACGATGCGATCTCACTGAACCCTGGCGCTGCCTGGATGTACCTGCTGGGAAATCACGACTGCCATCCGCGACTGCAATCAATTCTCCAGACTGTCGCCGACAAACAAGCCAATTTTTCATGGACACCCGATGTCTGGCGCCACGGAAACAACCTGTTTCTGCATGGAGACGTGCTCGATGGCCATCAGAACCTCGGTGGACTTGACGCTTATCGAGCCACCTTTCACGAAGATCATCCTCGCGGCTCGTTTGGAAATCTGATGTACTCGGCAGTGATCGAGACACGCCTGCACGGCGTCATTCCTCGCTGGCGACATACGCATCCGAAGACCTGTCGCAAACTCATTCAATATCTTGAGTCACAACGTCCGGACACACTCAACGGCGTTCAGAATATTTTCTTCGGGCATACTCATGTGGCCATATCGAACTATCGATTCGAGCGATACTTATTTCACAACGCAGGATCCGGAATTCGTCACCTGAATTTTGCGCCAGCACCATTTGAGGTGATGCATGTCCGCGACCGATGAGCAACAGCGAGATCTCACGGTATCCGATCGCAAAGGGGACTGCTATTCCGCTGGTGAGCGTGCCTGGATGGAATACGGCCAAAATATTCGCGGCCGAGCATTGTCTCCGCTGCTAAGACTGCTGACCGTACTTCAGATCAATCCGGACCACCTGACACTGATGTCATTCCTGTTGGGAATGGCCTTCATCCCTCTGTGGTACATTGCGTGGCACTGGTGGGCGGTCGCAACGCTGTGGCTGCATGTCGCACTGGATGGGCTTGACGGCCCGCTCGCCCGTTTTCAAAACTCGGCAAGCCCTCGCGGCAGCTTCACCGATTCCTTTTGCGACCAATTGGTTGTATCGGCTGTCACCATCCTGCTGATGTCTGAGTACCCTGGTCTGTCAATCCGTGCGGGCTCGACTTTCCTTGTCGTCTACACAGGTGTCCTGGCGATTGCCATGGTTCGCAACACTCTGCAGATACCTTACACATGGCTGCTGCGACCAAGACTGATTCTGTTTCTGGCAATTCCTGTAGAATTGGCAGGACTCCAATACTCCATTGCTGCGGTTGTGTGGTGCAGCAATATCGTGCTTGCCATGAAACTGGCGACTGGTTTCTACAAGCTCCGCAAACGGCTCGACGGGCCTGTAAGTCGCTCGTCATCCTCAGTGTTGAAAAAGCAGAGAGGCACGGGACCTGGCGAATTGCCGCACCCTGAATCGCCGAGATATAATCCACGGGAGCCGTCATGAGTCATGCGACCGAGAAAGTTGATCTCAAGGTTGCTCCTGAATTCAATTCCTACCCCTGAATCCCACCTTATCATACAATCGAAAAACTGGAGCGAGTTATGCGGCCATCTGCCGGATTGCTCTGTTTGCTCCTGCTGTCAGCACCAGTCGATGCTGTTCCGGCAGACGACTTACTGAGCCCCGCTGGTCATTCCCTCGCACAGGATCCCGTGCTTGAGCGTGGCCGCGCGATTTACGAATCGCTGTGCATCAGTTGTCACGGGGCAAACGGGTCTGGAACCACCGAAGTCCCGGCTCCGATCTTTGGTGACCGCCCGACTTCGGATCTTGCAGACCTGGTGACACGCACCATGCCGGACGGGTCGCCTGAAGACTGCGTGGGAGACGATGCACGAGCGGTCGCCGAATGGATGCAGCAGCAGTTTTATTCGCCTGAGGCACAAGCCCGGCTGAATCCACCTCGCATTGAATTCAGCCGACTCACGGTGTCGCAGTATCGCAATGCAATCGCCGATCTGGGGACGAGTTTCAAATGGAAGGTTGAGCCCGGTGTGGAACGCGGCCTGAAGGGGGACTATTTCGCCAGCCGTGATTTCAAGCGTGATAAACGCATGATTGAGCGTACCGATGCAGTTGTGAACTTCAACTTTGGGGCAGCAAGCCCTGAGGCCGACAAGTTTGCGAACGATGAATTCTCGATTCGCTGGAAAGGATCGCTGATCCCGCGCGAAACCGGGTGGTACGAATTCACCGTCCATACGGAAAACGGTGCGCGGCTGAATGTCAACGACCACGAGACGCCGTTGATTGATGCATGGGTTCGATCGGGGTCGGAGACGGACTTCAGCGGCTCGCGATTTCTGCTCGCGGGACGCGTGTATCCCATCGAACTGGAATGGTTCAAGTTCAAAGAACCGACTGCATCCATTTCGCTGTTCTGGAAAGCTCCGCATGGGGTGAAAGAGGTGATTCCTGCGGCCAGCCTGATTCCGGAAAACTCACCGGAAGTGCTGATCGTCGAATCTCCGTTTCCTCCGGATGACCGTAGTGCCGGATACGAACGCGGCACAAGTGTATCAAAGGAATGGGATGAAGCGACGACTTACGCGGCGACTGAAGTTGCCGACAAAGTTTTCGCCGCCTTGCCCCGCATGATTGACGAAAAAGGTGACCGCGACGAAAAGCTGCGGGCCTTTGCGGCACAATTCGTCGAACGGGCGTTTCGCAGACCTTTGACGGATGAACTGCGTGAGACTTATGTGAACAGCCAGTTTGCCGCGGCGAAGAGCCTTGAGGAAGGTATTCGCCGCATTGTGTTGTTGGCACTGAAGTCGCCACGATTTCTGTACCGCGAACCGACCGGTACCGATGACCAGTTTGATCGTGCGTCGCGGTTGTCGTTCGCACTGTTGAATTCGATCCCCGATCCGCCGCTGCTCGAAGCCGCTCAGCAGGGCAGGCTGGCGGACGAAAAGCAGATTCGTGAACAGGCATGGCGGCTTGTCAACGACTACCGTGGTCGGGCGCGAATGCTGGAGTTTCTCCGCAACTGGATGAATCTGGAGCGGGTTCAGGAAATTGATAAGGATCAGACAGCGTTCCCGGATTTTACGCCGGAGTTCGCCGCTGACATGCGTGTCTCCCTTGAGCTGATGTTGGCACAAGCGCTCGATGCAGATAATGCCGATTTTCAGCGTCTGTTGTTGACCGACACGATTTTTATGAACGGTCGCATGGCGAAATTTTACGGCGTCGATCTGCCTGAAGACGCGCCGTTTCAGGAAGTGAAATTCGAACCGGACAAACGCGCCGGCATCATTTCGCATCCTTTTATTCTGAGCGGCTTTGCGTACATGCAGACGAGTTCGCCCATTCATCGCGGCGTGTTCATGTCGCGCGGGATTCTGGGGCGAGGCATCAAGCCGCCACCGATCGCAGTCGCTCCGACCGCACCTGACCTGGCACCGAATCTGACGACGCGCGAACGTGTCACAATCCAGACCAGTCCCGAAGTGTGCGCGAATTGCCATGGCCTGATTAACTCGCTGGGTTTCGCATTGGAGAACTTCGACTCCGTTGGACGATACCGGGAGGTCGAGAAAGAAAAGGCGATCGATGCAAATGGGCAGTATCTGCAACGCAACGGCGAATTCGTGCGTTTCGCCGGAGCGCGGGAACTGGCAACATTCATGGCCCGCAGTGACGAAACGCAGCGTTCTTTCGCACGGCAGTTGTTTCATCACATGATCCAGCAGCCAATTTTGGCGTACGGGCCGGATTCGATTGCTGAATTAGCCACGTTTTTCAAAGATCACCAGTACAATATGAAACATCTGGCTGTCGAGATTGCCTGCGGCTCGAATTCACACGGATGGAAAAAGACATCTGAACCCGTCGCAGCGGCGGAAACAAAGTAGCTTAAAAAGGGGTCAGGAACCAATAGCCAAACGGCCCGCAGGGTGCTTCGAACTATTGGTTCCTGACCCCTTTTTAAGCAATTCAACTACACTTTCGCGGATCACACGCTCATGAACAATCGACGGCACTTCCTGAAGCGTTTGGGACTTGGTGCAGCCGCGCTGCCGTTCATTTCCAATCTCAGTGCCTTCGCGTCTCGGGCTGCATTGAGTTCCCGCAAACAGCGACTGATTGTCATGTTCAGCCCGAACGGAACAGTCCCCTGGGATTTCTGGCCGGATGAAGAAGGCGAAACATTCATACTCAAGCGCATCCTGGAACCGTTGAAAGACTTTCAATCACGCCTGCTGGTGATGCACGGCGTGTGCGACAAAGTCCGCGGTGACGGCGACAACCACATGCGCGGCATGGGTTGCCTGCTGACCGGTGTTGAACTTTTCCCCGGCAACATTCAGGGCGGATCCGATACGCCCGCTGGCTGGGCGAGCGGAATTTCCATTGATCAGGAGATCGCCAACTTCCTGCAGTCAAAGGAAGAGACTCGCACCCGATTCGGTTCCCTGGAATTCGGCGTCATGGTCCCTGATCGCGCTGACACCTGGACGCGGATGAGTTACGCCGGGGCCAATAAACCCATAGCTCCGATTGACGACCCATACCAGATGTTCAAAAAGTTGTATGGGCAGGTGAAAGATCGCGAAGTACTCACGAGTGTACTCGACAGTGTGCAGCAGGATCTGAAGCGGATCAGTCAGGTCGTATCCGCAGCGGATCGACATCTGCTCGACGAACATTCGACCTTTGTGCGATCGATGGAGGCACAGTTGCGGCAGTCACGATCGCAGGATCAGGGGCACGCAGTCCCGGAGCTGGAACCTGGCATCAAAGAGGAAAACGACAACATTCCGCAGATCACAAAGATGCAGATGGATCTCCTGGTCAATAGTTTCGTCAATGACTTTTCCCGTGTCGCCACGTTCCAGATTACAAACTCCGTCGGCCAGCCGAAAATGCACTGGCTGGGGATTGATGAGAGTCACCACGAGTTATCCCATGAGCCCAATGAAAACAAGGAAGCTCACGAGAAGCTGACAAAGATCAATACGTGGTACTCGGAACAACTGGCATATCTCGTGCGTCGCCTTTCCGAGACGCCAGAGCCAGGCGCTGAAGGATCGCTGCTGGACAACACGCTGATCGTGTGGGGGAATGAACTCGGCCAGGGTAATTCACATACGCTGGACAATATTCCTTTTGTGATGGTCGGCAACGGTCTGGATTTTGACATGGGTCGTTCGCTCAGGTTCCCCAACGTCTCGCACAACCGGCTCTTGGTCGCATTGGCGCATGGTTTTGGCCATCACATCGAATCGTTCGGAAATCCGGAATACTGCAAAGACGGCGTGCTGACGGGATTGACGTAGGACGACGTCATTTCCGTGCAAGTCCGGAGGAGCAGGCAAGCGCCCGTTCTTTTTGAGCACAGCAGTACATCGTTGAATGATGGTCGTTCTGATGCCCTCCGTGTGACGAAGAATCTTCAGCAACTCCTGCCGTTTTGGTGAATAAAGGTGCATTCCCGCCGTAGTACGACGATTTTGATGAAATCCCGGACAATCGTGGAATTCCTTGCGAATTATGTCCCTTTATTGGTCGGCAGCATTACCAGTCAAAACCGATTCACAACTATGTGATTTTACTGCGGAATCGGTATGATCGTCAGAAACGGTAACGATTCCTGCGGCGATGGCGCTCTTGTTCCGCTGCGGCGTTTGCTCTTGCGGGAGGATTGGTGTTTCGCCAATGATCCTGTCGGACAAAACTCGCGGGCTGTTTGGCCATCCAGGTGCCATCGTTCAAACACCAACTGTTGCGGCTTCTATTTTCAGTGCGGCTTCTATTTTCAGAAAGTGTCGGTATGAAATTCAGTTCATCTGGAACCATGAGTCGCACCTCGCGAAAAGTCCCTCGAAAAAACATGTCTGCCCTGACGGAGGTCTGCGAACTGAGATCCTTGCTGTGTGCATCCGTTATCAGTGTGGGTGCTGTGGACAGTCTGGAAGTCCCCATGGAAGGCAGTGAAGATGTCTCGGCGAAAGTCGATGCCACCGAAATTGGCTCGCTACTGGGAGCTCCGATTGATCCTGAACTTACTGACATTATGCCGGGAGACCCTGGCGTTGACGACGCGATTTTCTATTGCGGCGTCACGGACGGAGATTTCGGAATTCCAGTGGACGACGCCTCAGAGTTCATCCGGTTCAATACGCTTCTTGCTAACGATGATTCTGACATATCATCGAACTTCTATTTCAGCCTGAACCCTTACGACGCAGTTATTGACGGCGAAGCCCTATCGGACGGTGAGGAAGTCGCCTTCGATCAAAGTATCAGTTTCGAAGACACGCCCCCGATCGAGGGCTGGGATCCCTCGTGGCTCTACCGTACTTTGACGTCTGTCGAGGGTGACGTTTCTGAAGAGATTATTGTTGACCAGGGCACCGGTTTGGAAGACGGTTCAGGTAACGAAACCACGCCGGACGGTTCTACCCCAGTTGATATGGCACTGAAGGATTTCGACGGTGACGGAGTGCCAGACGAATTCGAAATGTATTCATCAGATCCGGTGCCGGTGGAGGATTTTTATTACGGAGGTTACTACGAGGATTACTATTACGGAGGGAGTTACGAGGACTCCAGTTACGGAGGTAGTTACTTCGAACCAGTTTACGGCGAAGTTGCTGTTGAGTTTGATACTCCTGCTTCCGATCTTTCCGACCCGCCGCCATCCGAAGACTCTCAAGGGGAGCCAGTGGAGGTCATCTATTTCGGAGGTCTTGACTGCGAACCGGTTGACGGCGAAGTTGCGGTCGAGGTTGATAAACCTGCTTCCGATCCGAACGACGAAGTTGTCTCCCTGCATGACAATTTGGAGCTGGAAGATGTTTCCGGTGAACCTGTCGATGTCGTGGAAGACGGTGAGCTGGAGCCAATCCGTACTCTGGAGTCGTCCGATTTTGATCCGGCTGTGATTTTCTACAGTGCTGCTGCAGGTGGCGTCGAATTGCAGCGAACGAACAACAGCGACGGTGTCCATGAGGAATCCACTGCCGCAACGACAGTCGCGATCCCCATCAGACCGAATGCATCGAATTCTCTGTTTAGTGCTGACAGTGGTCGTCAGTTTGTTGGCATTCAGGTTGGACTGCAAACAACATCAGCCTTCGGTACCAATTCAAGTCCTGCGAAACGCAGTAGCTCTCAACGGCGATTATCAACTCAGGTGGCGGCAACAAGTCCCTCGGTTGCGTCTGAAGGCCTTGACAGCCTGACGCCACTTCTCGGGGGCGAAACGGGATCAGGTGAAAATGATTCACGTGAAAGCAGCGTCGGTCCGGAGGAAGTCGAATCCGGATTGGTTGATGAAACAGTCAGCGACAGTGGCAATGCACCGTCCGTGGCTTCCGGTTTCGCTGCGAATCAGAACTTTCCAGCCCGCAACGTTCGCACAGCGATGATTGACCGCGTCATGGCCCAATATGCGGAAAACAGCTTCAACGGCTGAGTTTCCATACGAATTGTTCAAGAACCCCTAAATCAACGTCCGGCGGTTTGAGTCTGAAGCAAGACTCAGGCCGCATGGACGTTTTCTTTTGGTGGCACAGTTGCAATTCACTTCCGCACACCGCTACTCTGAGCAGTGTCACTGGCTGTTGTTTCCCCCGCCCCGAGCTGCCTCATTTCCCCCCAACCGGAGCTGCTCATGAAGTCGCCCAATTGTTTACTGCTTGCACTGTCGTGTTTACTGGCGTCAGGCAGTGGCCTGCAGGCGCAGGATGTCGGCGATACTGACTTCGCACCGCTTCAGGCGCAGTATGAGAAATCGCAGGCGGCGATCCTGCAGAAGTATTGTCTGAAATGTCATTCAGCGGCTGAAAAGCAGGGTGAACTGGATCTGGAGCAGTTTCATTCGGTCGCCGACATGCGGGGCAACGTTGTGCCGTGGCAGCGCGTCGTCGAGATGCTGGATGATGGCGAGATGCCGCCAAAGGATGCTGAGCTTCAACCCACGAAAACTGAACACGCGGCGCTGCGAAACTGGGTGCGAAGTGTGCTTGATGCCGATGCGAAAGCCAACGCCGGCGATCCGGGGCCGGTGGTCCTGCGGCGTCTGAACAACGCGGAATTCACGTACACGATCCAGGATCTTACCGGTGTTCCGCTGGAACCCGCGCGAGAGTTTCCGGTAGACAGTGCGGCGGGGGAAGGATTTACGAATGTCGGTAATGCACTTGTCATGTCGCCGGCGCTGGTGCAGAAGTATCTGGATGCGGGAAAAGACATCGCCAGTCATGCGATGCTGCTGCCGCACGGGATTGAGTTTTCTCCGAAATCGACATCCCGAGACTGGACGAATCAGCGACTCGACGAAATTCGTCAGTTCTACGCTCGGTACTCCGACAGCGGTGGCGCGACGGCCGTCAATCTGCAGGGCATCCAGTTTGAAACCAACGGCGGCGGACGATTGCCGCTGGAACTGTATCTGCGAACGACTCTGGCGGAACGCGAAGCACTCCTCGCCGGAACAAAGACCCTTGCCGAAGTGGCGCGCGAATATTCGCTTAACGAAAAGTATCTGACAACGCTGTGGACGGCATTGAACGAAACGCAGCCGTCGCTGGTGCTGGACATGGTTCGCGCACAGTGGCGTGATGCGAAACCAGACGACGTACCGGCACTCGTCGTCGCGATTGTGAAATGGCAGCAGGCTTTATGGCGATTTACCACCATCGGACACATCGGCAAACGCGATGGCCCGGCGGCGTGGCAGGTTCCCAACCAGCCGCTGGCCGCGCGACAGGACATCCGGATTAAGATGCCTGCGCCGCAGGACGGAAAAAACATCTCGATGTTTCTGGCGACGTCCGATGCATCGGATGGAAATGAATCCGACTTTGCTGTCTGGGAAAATCCCCGCTTCGTCGCGGCCGGTCAGCCTGATCTTCTGCTGCGAGACGTCCGCCACGCCGTGGCAACGTTGTCGGCTCATCGCGAACTGGTGCTGAGCAGTGCGGCGGCGTGTCTGAACGCAGCTGCGGAAGCAGGCGCATCGGCTGATGCAGCCACGATTGATAAACTCGCGGAGAAGCACAACATCGAGCGGACCGTGCTGACGGCCTGGTTTGCATATCTTGGAATCGGGGCCGATGAAGCAAAGATCGATTCGTACATCACGCAGAAGATGGAACGAGCGGAAAACTACGACTTCGTCAAGGGCTGGGTCGGTGCTGATGCGCTGAGCGTCATTGCAAATTCATCAGACGATCTTGTGCGGGTCCCGGGCGACATGCAACCGCACAGTGTGGGTGTGCATCCCACGCCGAAACTGCGTGTGGCAGTCGGCTGGCGAAGTCCGATGACTGGTGCGGTGAATGTGACGGGGCGCGTCCAGCGGGCGCACATCGGCTGCGGCAATGGAGTCACCTGGCTGGTGGAACTGCGTCGCGGGAATACCCGACAACGTCTGGCGGCTGGCACCGCAGGCGGGGCTGAAGAACATAAAATTGGTCCGTTTGAGAATCTTGTTGTGCAGCAGGGTGATTTGTTGGCGCTGGTCGTGGGGCCGCGTGATGGAGAACACTCGTGTGACATGACGGCGATTGATTTAACGGTGACGGCAAAGGATGATGCTGCGGCAGAATGGGATCTCGCCAAAGATATCTCGCCCGATATCCTTGCGGGCAACCCGCACGCAGATCGACTCGGCAATATGGGCGTCTGGCATTTTTACAGTGAACCGGACGCTGTTGGTGGAGCGGATTCGATTGTCCCTGCCGGTTCGTTGATCGCTCAATGGCAGGTCGCACCGGATGTGGAGTCCAAAAAACTGCTGGCTGAGAAACTTCAGGCCTTGCTGGCAGATGGTGTCGGCGACATCGCTGCAGACTCACCGGATGCCGTTCTGCATCGCCAATTGACATCGCTCAACGGACCACTGTTTGCTGTCGTGCGAAAAGAACTACTGTCGCAGAAAACGAATCCTACGGATGGTGCAGCAACAGTCTTTGGGCTGGACCCGGCGATGTTCGGCAAGCATCCGAATGGCGCGCTGATCGATGCCGCAAACCTGTGCGTGCAGGCACCGTCGGTGATTGAAGTCAGCATCCCCGCCGACTTTGTTGAAGGCTGCGAATTTGTCGCCACGGGAGCCCTCGACGCCACAACTGGTGCTGAAGGTACTGTGCAGTTGCAGGTGCTCACCGCAAAGCCCGAGAGACTATCCGGCCTTGCCGCGAGTGCCACAAACGCAGGTGGAGGCAAGTCCACATGGTCCGATGGCGACAAACCTGTCAGCTTTGACACGCCAATCCTTGTCGCCGAGAACAGTGCGGCCCGCTCACGACTGCTGGCTCACTTCGATGAATTCCGCAATCTGTTTCCGGCAGCGTTGTGTTACACCAAAATTGTGCCCGTCGATGAAGTTGTCACGCTGACTTTGTATTATCGCGAAGACAACCATCTGCGGCGGCTGATGCTGAATGACGCGGAAACCGCAGAACTCGATCGACTCTGGGAGGACATGCACTTTGTCAGCCAGGACCCGCTGGCACTTGTCGATGCTTACGATCAGCTCTGGCAGTTTGCCACTCAGGACGCCGATCCCAGTGCCTTCACGCCGATGAAAGACGGCATTATGCAGCGTGCGGATGAGTTCCGGAAGCTGCTGAAAGACACGGAGCCCATACATCTGCAGGCGGTGCTGGATCTTGCGAACCGAGCCTGGCGGCGACCGATGTCTGAATCTGAACGCGATCAACTGATGCAGCTGTATCATCAGCTGCGTGAGCAGGAGCTTTCGCACGATGCTGCGATCCGGATGTTGCTAGCCCGTGTGTTCGTCACGTCGGCGTTTCTCTATCGCGGCGAGCACGCTCAGCCTGGAACAACCGCCACTCCAGTGAGTGACATTGAACTGGCGAATCGTTTGAGCTATTTTCTGTGGTCATCCATGCCCGATCAGGAATTGCGCGACGTCGCCGCAGCCGGGACTTTGCATCAGCCCGAAGTATTGCGAGCCCAAACGCTGCGGATGATGGCAGACGCGAAGACTCGGCGCATGGCGATTGAATTCGGATGCCAATGGCTGCACATTCGCGACTTTGATCAGTTGGATGAAAAGAGCGAGCAGCATTATCCTGAGTTCAAAGACCTGCGAGGCGCGATGTACGAAGAGGCGATTCGATTCTTCGAAGATATGTTCCGCAATGATGGCTCTGTCCTGAATCTGCTCGATGCCGATCACACGTTCGTGAACGCTCAGTTGGCTCAGTTCTACGGCATTTCCGGACTTGAGGGCGACGGCTGGCAGCGCGTCAACGGCACCAGAGGCGTGTCGCGCGGCGGCATTCTGACAATGGCTGCGACGTTGTCGAAGCAATCCGGAGCATCGCGCACCAGTCCCATCCTGCGCGGCAACTGGGTGTCAGAGTTTCTGCTTGGCGAAAAGCTGCCACGGCCTCCGAAGGGAGTGCCTGTGCTTCCCGAAGAAGTGCCGGCGGATCTCACGGAACGCCAGCTCACAGAACTCCACAGCAGCGATCCGGCATGCGTGAAATGTCATCTGCGGATCGATATTTACGGGTACTCTCTGGAGAAATTCGATACCATTGGACGTCTGCGAGCTGCAGACACGTTCGGCCATGAGATCGACGCCAACGCGGTCCTGCCCGACGGAACTGCGATCAACGGGGTCGATGGCCTTCGCAACTATCTGCTCAACACCCGTCGCGACTCTTTCCTCCGAACTTTTTGTCGTCGGCTGCTCGGCTATGCTCTGGGTCGATCAATTCAACTCTCTGACGAGCCACTGATTGCAGAGATGATGAGCCAGCTCAAGGCCCACGACTATCGTTTCTCTGTCGCTCTGGAAACCATCACTCTCAGTCCCCAGTTCCGGATGATCCGCGGCACAGACGCAGCACGCACAACGGCATCGGCGGAACAATAATGGCAATTTGCTGGTCCGCCGCTCCGTCGGCGGACATCTGTCGCTTTTCCAAAATCTTCTCACGAAAACAGAACTCTTGAAGTTTGCTGAGCAGCGTGCCGTGTGAGTTGTGGTACTTTGACAAAGGCAAACCAAAAACTCGAAGCGATCAGGTGTTGATGATCCTGCGAACAGCGTACGACTCTGCTCTTCCATCGTTTCCACGACTTACGCTGAACCAGTACAAAACAGGCAAGTTCCCTCTACAGTTGCAATTCGCAGGTGAACACGGAATGATTGAGGTTCTCACCTCGATTCCTTCTCTTTCTATCCGAAGGCCTGCTGATGATTTCCTGCTTCCGGCGAATCTTCACGATCGCCTGTCTGCTGAGTATCTCGTGTGTTGCTCCAATAGCCTGTGCTGCGGACTGGAAAACGCTGTCCGTACCGGATGCCTGGCGCAGCGTGCCCGGCGGCGACCTGGCACCGCTCAACGGATATTCGTGGTATCGAGCTCTGGTTAAAGTGCCGACGGCATGGGATGGCCAGCAGTTGACGTTGTTTCTGGAAGCACTGGATGACGCTCGATCTGCATATGTTGGTGGTCAGCCTGTCGGGGCGACCGGCACGTTTCCTCCGCAGTTTCGCAGCGGGCTGGGGGAACGTGGACGTTATGTCGTCGATCCGTCGTTGGTGAAGGGAGGCAATTTTCTCACCGTCGCTATTCGAGTTTACCAGAATGATCCACGTCCGAATTTCAGCGTCGCTCCTCCTGTGCTGATGAATGAAGCGACGAAGCAGGCCGTGCGACTGGAAGGTGTCTGGCAGTATCGTCCAGGTGACGATGCAGCCTGGGCGACAGCAACTCCCGCTGATTTCGGGTTTGATGCCGCGCAACCACTCAGTGAACCGGATGCCGTCGCGAAAGGCGTGTACCTTAAAGCCGACGTTGTCGATGACATCGAAAAATATGTGTCGCGCCGCAACGGCGATACGGAACCGCTCAGCCCGACCGAAGCCGTCCAGCACTTCAAGACGCCGGATGATCTGTCCGTGCAGTTGGTGCTGGGTGATCCGGACATCGCACAGCCGCTCTTTATGTCCTGGGACGAACGAGGCCGCTTATGGGTCATGGAGTATCGTCAGTATCCGGATATCGCAGGTTTGAAAATGGTGAGCCGTGATACGTTTCTGCGTTCGGTCTATGACAAAATTCCGCCCGCGCCGCCTAATCAGGATAAGGGGGCCGATCGGATCAGCGTGCATGAAGATCCGGACGGTGACGGTGTTTATGACCAGCACAAAGTCTTCGTTGATGAGCTGAATCTCGCGACTTCGTTCGCCATTGGTCGCGGCGGCGTGTATGTCACCAATCCGCCATACCTGCTGTTCTATCCAGATGAGAACAAGGACGATATTCCTGACGGCGATCCGGAAGTTCTGCTGGAGGGATTCGGCATCGAAGATTCCCATTCCGTGATCAATAGTCTTCGATTTGGACCCGATGGCTGGCTGTACGGGGCTCAAGGCAGCACAGTGACGGGGATGGTAAAGAAGCCAGGCTCTAAGGACCCGCCAGTGCAATCGCTTGGTCAGCTGATCTGGCGATACCATCCGGAGAATCACATCTACGAGATCTTTGCAGAAGGCGGCGGGAATACATTTGGCTGCGAGATCGACGAAAAGGGCCGTATTTTTTCCGGCCACAATGGCGGCGATACACGCGGGTTTCACTATGTGCAGGGCGGATATTATCGCAAAGGGTTTGGGAAACACGGGCCGCTTTCGAATCCGTATTCGTTCGGCTTCTTCGAAAATATCAAACATCACAGTGTTGCGCGGTTCACTCACAACTTCATCATTTATGAAGAGCACACTTTGCCGCAGCGATTTCGAGGCCAGTTGTTCGGCATAGAACCACTGCAGGGTCAGGTCGTGCTGAGCAACTTCAAGCCGTATCAGTCGTCATTTGAAACGGAAGACATCGAACGAGTTCTGACGACCGATGATCCCTGGTTCCGTCCGGTCGATATTAAAGCCGGACCCGATGGCGACATCTACATCGCCGACATGTACGAACAACGCATCGACCACAGCAGCCATTACGCCGGTCGAATTGATCGTACGAACGGTCGCATCTACAAGCTCACCCACAAATCCGGCGAGCGGCAGGGCGTCAGCCCTCCGATCTCAAGCGCTTCCGCCGATGACCTGATCAAACTCCTTGATCATCCTTCAAAATGGCACCGTCAAGCTGCCGTTCGACTTCTCGGCGATCGCTCCGTGCTCCGACTCTCCGAGGCTGGCGCGATTGTGGAACAGCTCACAACCGAACTTGCTACCACCACCGGCCAGTCTGCCCTCGAACGCCTCTGGGCGCTCAACGCCTGCGGAGGTCTCACGGACGAAGCCGCCATCAAATTGCTCAGTCACAACGATCCCTTCGTGCGGGCATGGACCGTGCGACTGGTCTGCGATCCAAAGTCGGTGTCCGGCAGCGTCGCGGATGCGATCGCTCAAACCGCCAGCAAGGAACCGTATATCGACGTCCGAAAGCAGATGGCATGTTCCGCACGACGCCTGCCGCCGGAACTGGCTTTGCCCATCATCCGCGAACTGCTGCACTTTAATGAAGACGCTGCCGACATTCATCAGCCGCTCTTGATCTGGTGGGCGATCGAATCTCAGGTTGGACGCACGACCATTGACGACATCATGGGAAAACTGCTTGCCGATCCTGCCACATGGCAACGACCGCTGGTGGCAGTGCACATCGCAGAACGCCTGATGAAACGCTACGCCCTGGCGGGAACTCGTAACGACCTGCTCAGTGCCGCAGCTCTGCTGAACTCCGCTCCGGACAAACAGAGCATCGATCGGCTGCTCAAGGGCTTTGAAGAAGCGTTTCAAGGTCGCAGTCTGGCAGGGATTCCCGATGAACTGATCAGCGCCCTCGCAAAGAGTGGCGGTGGTTCACTTGCACTGCGCTTCCGACAGGCTCAGCCGGATGCCGTTGCCGAAGCCGTGAAAACAGTTCGCGACACCGCTGCAGCGCCCGAAGTTCGTCGCCAACTGATTGAAATCTGCGGCCAGATTCATACTGCCGATTTACTGCCAGGACTGCTGGAACTTGTGAAGCACGAACAGAATCCTTCCGTGCTGGCCACGACGTTTACGGCTCTGCAGAATTATGATGCCGCTGAGATCGCAGGTGACGTGACGGTACGCTTCGCCGGACTGTCCGAAGAACCACAGCTCGCTGCGGAAGCTCTGCTCGTCAGTCGCACGGCCTGGTCAAAGCAACTGCTCGATGCCATTGACGCGGGAACCATTTCCAGGGAAAGTATCAGCAATTCGGCGCTCCGAAAAATGCTGATGCACGGGGACGATCCCATTAACGCCGCCATCACAAAACACTGGGGAGAAATTGCCACCCTGTCGCCAGCTCAGGCGCAGGCTGAGATTGCTCGATTGAACACTGTGCTCTCTGCCGGTTCCGGCAATCCACGAACCGGTAAGCAGCTGTTCATGCAGAACTGTGGTCGCTGTCACTTGCTGTTTGACGAAGGCGGTCGCATCGGTCCGGATCTGACTCCGTTTGCCCGTACGAATCTGGAACGGATGTTGATCAGTGTCGTCAACCCCAGCCTTGAGATCCGGGAGGGCTTTGAAAACTATGTGGTTGTCACGGTCGATGGTCGAGTCCTCAACGGATTTCTTGCCGACAAAGACAGCCAGATCGTGATCCTCCGCGGCGTGGACGGCCAGAACGTGATCGTCAAAAAAGACGATATCGAAGATATGCACGTCATCCCGCAATCCGTAATGCCTGAGGGCGCACTGAAACTGCTTACCGAACAACAGATCCGCGACCTGTTCGCCTACGTTCGTTCATCGCAGCCGGTGAACTATTGACTGCGTCATTCAAGCCGCCATTTTGCTTGGCGCGGGCTTCGCCCGTACCCGAAAAAAGTAAGCAGATTTCGCCGAAAGCTGCCGTGCCGACTTCGGCGAAGTCGGCCTACATTGTATCGACCGCAAAATGATGCGTTGCCCAAAATCTTCTCAGGAATAATCAACTCTTAATGTTTGCAGGGCCGCGTCAGAATTCCCCTGCGGGTTCGCCGGAAGCCGGTGTTGAGAGGGCTTTGAGCACGTCAGGGGCGGCCGTTTGTGAGACAAACAGCACTGCACCATCTGCCAGCAGCATGTTGCACCCCCCGGAGAACGGCGAACCAAAACTTTTGGGTCCCTGATTAATTCCAATGGCAGGATCGCGAACATTGAGCGGATCGCCCCATGGTCGCAGACCTTCTTTAACCTCACCAAAGAGAATCGTGTTGGAAGTGCCATCGCTGATTTCAGAGATTTGCATGCTGCGACCAAGTCGCAACACGTGCATATTCCCCGCATAATTGCTGAGTGCGAATCCGTGGGTTTCACTGGGATTTGCTGCCAATGCGGGGTTGGGCACGCCGGGCGGAAATTGATAGATCGGAACAACGGTCTCGAACACGTCGCGGTTGCTGTACTCATTCCATGGTTGCTGCAGATCAATGGTCTCAAACAACGCCTGCTGTTCGATGAACGGCAGAATCATGGTCATCGCACTGTGCAACGGGCGACCATCGGCACCAAACGTCCCGCCAGATGGAAGTGAACCATGGATATCGGCGTAATTGTGAAGACCGATGTCGATGCTTCTGAGATGATTCTTTGATACCGCCGATCCGCCATACCTCCAACGACTACTGTCGATCATGCGTTCCTGACTCGTCATCATCCAGACGGCCTGATGCACAACGCCCACAACGCTAATTCCAGCCGTGAAGATCAACAGCAAGGCGATGACCAGAGAAGCCGTCCAACGTAGCTTCCAGGCAACAGGTGATGGTTCGCTTGCGCCAACGCTATCGAAACCGACGCCTGCTGTTTTCGCCGGATCATTGGCCCACCGGCGGCCAGCTCTGTGAATCCCCGTGATCAGGAACGCCAGTGTGATCAGTGCGAGTCCGATGGCGGACCAATCGGGCTGAACACTGGGCAAGGTCTTTAACAGGAAATAGATCCAGCCGAAAAGCAGTATCAGTGGAATCTCAACCAGGATTGTCAGTCCGATGCAGAGGAAACTGAGTGCAGCACCGAAGATCGCCAGTCCCACAATGATCCGTGGCGGGCGTCTCACGGCGTTCTCCTGAACGGCCCAACCAGGCCGGACCGATACAGCGCGAATTGCTGGCCGTCGCCAAACACATCAGGCTCAACCACGACCGCAACGTCGTCACGCACTGGTGCAGGCTGCACATCGTCGATTTTGACTGGTCGATACAAATAATCTGCTGGCACTTCCCCCGGCAGAGTTGTCAATTCCAAAGGCAGCGCGCGAAATTCCTCGGCTGTCGGCCATGCACCGTTATGCTGGTCGGCAAATTTTCGAAGGGCCGTTCCGAGCAATTGAAGCTGCGTCATTCGGCCAGTCTGCTCCTTCAGTTGCCGTGCGACCTCGACGGCAATCCGTTCAGAATCTGTCTGCTGCGGTTGATCTGCGGATTGATATGTCAGACCGTTTTTGACCCAGGCTCCGGGCGTCATCAGTTCGCGGGCACCGGAAATCATTGTCAATACGACGACAAACACAAGGCCCCACAAAAGCACACCCGTGAGTGCTCCCCGAAACGACAGCAAAGACAGTTTTGGAAAATCCCGCCGCAAGTTATTCCACAGGAAGCGAATTCCAATCGCGCTCAGCACTACCAGAAGCAGAAAGAACGAAATGGTTGAGAGCCGAAGGCGACCCAGATCCGACAGCGACACGGTGGGCATGCCGGCCAAAGCAGACCGCTGATCAAGTAACAGCAGGCCAATGAACCACGTTGCCACGCGACAGAACTTAATGTGCTCCATTCGATGTCTCCATGCTCAACCGGGACGACTGAACCACTTGCAGTGTAAATGATTCTTCGATGGGAGCAACGGTGGCGCAGGCTTCGCGCACAACCCAACTCATGGAGCATGACTCAAGAGAAACGAAGTAAGTCTTTTGCCCGCGAATCACGCGAATGGGCGCGAATCGGAATCGCGGCAGGGGATCGTATCGAAATTTCCGGATTCGCGTTCATTCGCGCCATTCGTGGGCAAACCGGCTGACGATCGGACATCTGAACGCTCAGGAACTGCTCGCAGCATTGCCAAACAGTTCCGGGTGTGCCTGTCGGTAATTGAGCCAGCATTCGCCGGCCCAACTCTGATCTTCGGCATCCAGTGTCGGACTGCAGGGGCGTTCGTAGTGAATGCGAAGCATATAACTGCCGTCTTTGTAGACGTCATCCAGCGCCGACTGAAGATCCAGAGCAACGTCGGCATCTGGTGCAACGAGCGGGATGCCGAACTTTGGAAGCCGATTGCGCAATTGACGCGGGATGATTTCGTATTGCGTTCTGCCTGGCTGGAATCGATTGACCGTTACCAGATAATCGAACGGGCCGATGGCTTCCAGTTGCTGCTCGGAAAAATCAACAACGCGGGTTCCACGTCTCAACAGATCGATCTCCACCAGATGTGTCGAACTTTCGAGCGTTGCAAGTTTCTTGCGGAGATACTCGTCGCGCCCAGGCCCTGCCGTCTTATTGATCGGACTGAGCACTTCGATGACGGTGACGACTTTCAAGTCCTGATAGCGGTCGAGGATTTCGATGTAATGTTCGCGGATCGGATCGCCTGGGATTTCCATGACCAATGGCTCTTCCAAATCCATGTCCACCACTGCCGTACCTGCGTTCAAAGAATCTCTCGCCGGACGGCTCAATCTCTGAATCCACAAATCAGGGATACGTTGCGTTTGGGGAATATCGATCAGCACACGTTCTTCAATCGATGCTACATAGCGAGGCAAGAGTCCTGGCGCAATTTGTTGTGAAATCACGTTGATTAATCGACTGTGTACGCCAGTCCAGAGAATTGGATGTTCGAGGTACGGATCCATGCCTGGAAAAGGTGTCTTCATAGTCGTAACCAGTCAAAGTCTGGCGATTGCGGAGAGAAAAATTCCGTCGAGCCATTCAGCTCAGATCCAACACACCTTTGCTGTCCCCGTGTTTATCCAGTTTGGCACCCATGCGGTCGGCCATTGCAAGGAACAGATTATTGAGCGGTGTTTCATTCGGGTGATTGACGTAGCGGCCTGTCTGGATCGTTCCGCCACCGCGACCAGCCAGAATGATGGGAAGGTCGTCGTGGTTATGCCGATTCCCGTCTGAGATCGCACTGCCGTACAAAATCATGCTGTTGTTGAGGAGATTGGAATCGCCTTCTGTGGTGGACTTCAGTTTTTCAAGGAAATAGCTGAAACGCTCGATGAGGTAGCGGTCAATCCGCGAGATTTTCTCCATCTTGTCCTTGTCGTTCTGGTGGTGAGACAGTTCATGATGACCGTCCCGAACATCGACTTCCGGATACGAGCGATTACTTCCGGCGTCAGCCAGCATCAGTGTCGCAATCCGAGTCGAATCGGTCTGGAACGCCACCAGCAGAATATCAAACATCAACTGTGTGTGTTCAGCCAGGACTGCAGGAACACCTTCGGGCAGCGTGAGATCCGGGATGTCCTTTGGCGAACTGTTCGCGCGTGCGATGCGTTCTTCAATCTCGCGGACGCTCTCAAAATATTCGTCCAGCTTCCGTTGATCGGCACCGCTCACCGCCTGCCGCACGCGCTTTGCATCGTCGCTCACGAAATCCAGAATGCTGCGGCGATTCCGCAGGCGGCGTTCCATATCGGCAGCAGTTTCCGGACTGCCGAACAGTCGCTCGAACGCCGATCGCGGATTCACTTCCTTCGACGACGGTGTCGTCGAGGTTTTCCACGAGATATTTGATGAATAAGCACAGCTGTATCCGGAATCGCAGTTGCCTGCATTTCGACCGCGATCGATGCCTAACTCGATCGAAGGCAATCGAGTCTGACTGCCGATTTTTTCCGCAACGGCCTGATCGATTGACTGGCCAACTGAGATATCCGCTCCAGATGTCTTACGCGGTTGAGCCCCAGTCAGAAAAGCGCTGGCGTTGCGAGCGTGATCGCCGGCACCATCACCATTGGCTCGAGCGTGATGCTGCGTCAACCCGCTGAACACCATCATGTCTTCTCGAAATGGTGCGAGCGGTTCGAGCGTCGGAGACAGTTGATAATCTTTCCCTTCGCCAGTGGGTTTCCACTTGTCCATGATGGCACCGTTGGCCACAAAGATACATGCCATGCGAACCGGTGCCGTCGGGGCTGCCGTTGTCGCAGCCAGCAGACCAGGCATCCGCATCGATTCCAGCAGCGGCAGCGCCAGTCCGGATCCCACACCACGCAGGACTGTGCGACGGTTGAGTTTGCTGAGAATGGTACGGCTCATGTTGTATTCCTTTGTTGACGTATGGCTGCGGTATTAAGTAGGCCGGACCAAGCGCAGCGCCGTTCCGGCAGTTTAGATGAGTTGCCGGAACTTCGCTGCGCTTGGTCCGGCCTACATAATTTTCTCTATTGTGCAGCATCCAATTCTCTGAAGCGACTCCGCTTCATGAAAGGATCGGACGTTACGATTCCCTCGACAAGAGCAGAAAAACGATTCCCGCGTTGTTTCATTAAGACAAGTGCCTGATCAACCGCACACTTGTCATAGTACTCAAGACCACGCCCCAAAGCATAGGTTAAAAGTCGTTCTGCGAAGGCTCGGTGGAACTGTTCCTGCCGCCCGCGAATGATTCCAATCAGCTCAATCGGGCCTGAAAATTTCTCCCCGGACGGAAGTTCACCCGTCGAATCGACGTCTCTTTCGCCTTCTTTATCGCGCCAGCGACCCACGGCATCGAAGTTTTCAAGACCCATGCCAAGGGGGTCCATCGTCTTATGGCAGGACGCACAACCTGGATCTTTGCGGTGAATTTCCAGTCGCTCTCTCAAACTGAGGTTCGAAACATCTTTCGCTGCTTCCTCGAGCGGAGGCACTCCGGGTGGCGGCGGCGGTGGCGCTTCTCCCAGGATGTTCTCCAGAATCCACTTCCCGCGCTTGACCGGACTCGTGCGACCGGGATTCGAAGTCAACGTCAGAATACTGGCCTGAGTCAGCACACCCGACCGTTTTGTACCTTCCAGTGAGACACGGACAAATTCTTCTCCTGAAACACCAGCGATGCCATAGTGCTTTGCCAGACGTTCGTTCAAAAATGTGAAGTCGGCATTCAGGAAATCATCAATACTGCGATTCTCTTTCACGATCGTGTTAAACAGCATCTCGGTTTCCTGACCCATGGCGCGCCGCAGAGCATCATCGAAATCCGGAAAGAGTTCGGAGTTTGGCCTTACATCGGCGAGATTGCGAAGATTGAGCCACTGCGCTGCAAAGTTGCGGCTGAGCGCCTCAGCTCTGTCATCATGCAACATGCGTTCGATCTGCGTCTGAAGAATGGCGGGGTCAAACAGACGCTTGTTTTCAGCCAGCTGGAACAATTCGTCGTCCGGCATACTGCTCCAAAGAAAATACGACAGCCTTGATGCCACTTCGTATTCACTGAGTTTGCGTTCCGCAGCATCCCCTTCCGGATCTGCTTCCTTGCGAAACAGGAAGTCGGGCGAGACCAGCGCCGCCTGCAGAGCCACGTAGAGTCCGTAGTCGTAGGTTTCTTTGAATTCATTTACGGTTCGATCCACCAATTCAGCAAACCGAGCGACTTCAGCATCTGTCACCGGACGACGAAACACACGGTACAGAATCGGACGCAGTACCTGAGCCGCAGCATCCTTGACGGAGATATTTTCGGAAGGTCTGACCGTGACGAATCGTCGATGCGTTTCGTGCCATGCAGGTGGACCGCCGCCTTCCGGACCGATCACTTCGATGGTTCCAATCGCCAGGTTTCTGTCTCGACGACGTTTGTCTTCGGCTTCAGGATGATAGAAGTCGTTCAGGAAAGCTCCGCCAATCTTGTGGCTGCCTGCAGACAATGTCACGTCGTGTTCGAACCAATTCGCCTTTCGATGTTCTTTGACCTCGAATTCGGTGATATTCTGGCCGTCGATTTGCAACGCCATTTTTGCGTCTTCGTCTCCCGCCTGTGTCGCCTGGGCTCGAATCCGAATTCTGTATTGTCCCTCGGAAGACGTTTCCACGGTCGCAGATACCGACCCTGTGGAGCTCAACATGCGGAACCCCCCATCTTCCGGATCACCCCCTGCCGTTGATTCCGTTCGATCAGCGTTGAATGTTTGCGTCAAACCTTTGGAGAAATCCCGTGTGTCGATCACAGTCGCCGCCACTCGTTCCGCAGCATCCAGGTATTTTTCCATCAGCAGCGGTGGCACGCTGAGCACGTCACCGATGTTGTCAAAGCCTTCTCCAACGTCGTCCTGTGGAAAGTCGTCGGCTGGCGTCAGGCTGATTCCAAACAGATCGCGAATCGTATTGTTGTATTCCGCGCGGTTCAGACGATGCAACGTTGATCGGCCCGCGTGGTGAATCTGAGTACAGTCGAAATTGTAGAGTTCATCATAGAAAATCGCGGTGACTTCTTTGCGGATGTCGTCCGTCGGTTGCGCTTCGTAATCGGCTGGCGGCATCGCACCGGCGTTGATCATGCGATAAACACGCTCCCAGGTCTTACGCTCCTTCAGGAGTTGATTCACCGTAGACAGGCCATCGATCACAACCCCGCCTTCCTGAGATTCCGCACTGTGACATTCCACACAGTGAGTTTTCAGAAACGGCAGAACCTTGTCCTCCAGTTTCTGTTGACGAGCGGCCTGCTGGCGGAGCACCGCAGCATTTACCGCGATCGCTGGTGTCGCAGCAGCCAGTGATTCGATGTTGTCAGCAACCGCACTTGATGGCGACTCGACGCTCCGGGAGTCCAGCCGCGATTTTCCTGAGCCATTGATTCCGGTTGCACTGGAATCATCATTCCCGCGAATCGTGGTAATCTCGGACCGCTGATTCCAGAACCAGTGACCTCCGATCGCAATCCCGCCCAACATCAGCGTGGCTGCAAACACAATCATCATGGGCGTCGCCGAACTTCTCGCCGCATCGCGATCAGCGACCGCTGCTCGACGTCCCGTGCGTCTCCCGGACTCGCTGTGAGAAGAACTCTGAGCCGCCCGTGCCGGTGCGTTGTGCAGGCGATTGGGCGGCACTGCACGCGGACTGGCGGTCACTCGAACAACAGGCGGAGGCGA
Organism: Candidatus Kuenenia stuttgartensis; assembly: GCA_945861465.1. Lineage (GTDB taxonomy): Bacteria > Planctomycetota > Planctomycetia > Planctomycetales > Planctomycetaceae > SXXK01. Next base: position 31,002 of record CAMAVB010000012.1, on the reverse strand, counting down.
ACCGGCCACTGCCGCAGTTGTGGGACGAGATTTCGCAGTGACTTTGGACTGAGGCGACGCAGTCGGTGCTGCGGCAGACGAGAGGGGAACTGGCATCGGCTGTTTTGCGTCACTCGGACCCAAATGAGGATCCAGCAGTATGGGTTGCCTGCACTGCGGATTCGGGCAACGAATTCGCCGTCCGAGGAATCGCTCCTCGACGCGAAATCGAAAATTGCACGATGCACAGCAAAACGACGGATTCATGGTCCGAGACCTGGCATATCGAGTGAGTTCAGGAGGGCTCGCTGGAACAAGGAAGGAAAACGACACCAGCGACGGCAGGAGGGAAATTCTCGAAGCACTCTATGATACGTGACAATGCGTTGATTTGAATCGCGAAACTTCGACCAAAACGCCCGATTTCTCTGACTATCGACACTTTTCCCCAGGAATGCATCTGCAAACCAGTGCGAGGGATGGAACTGCGGCTCGGCGAACTACTGTGTCGCAGATTACCGTGGCGTGCGATTCAGTCTGCACATCAACTCAGTGCTGCCCGGATGCGATCGACCAGCCTGTTGTCAGTGGCACTGGTGCCTTTGAGATTGTACATGCTGGCGGCCATGAACTGGTTTCGCAGGACCGGGCTGACGTTGTAGTAATCTTCCAATGCCGCTGTACTGAACTTGTAGTCGTGGGAGTCTGTGCCCTTCAGAAAGATCAGTCGGCGCGCGGCGTTCATCAGACTTTCTGCACTGTGGTCGAATGACAAAAAATTCATCGTGTGCTCTGCCGCCAGCAGCGGTTGCCGACCAACGGCATCAAAGATCATATCGACGGTGACGGGTTCTTTTGTTTCGACAGCCACTAACGAATCGATCGTCGAATTCCCGACCTCACCCCGCGCCTGCATTGCTTCCCGGAACAGCGGCAGAAATGCCGCATTCTGCAGCAATAGCAGCTTACGAGTCTGCGGTGTCCCGCCGTGGTTGAACAGGAAACGAAGTGCATTGGTTGTCGTCGCTGCATGCAGCGGAACGATGCCGGACTGACGCATCAGGAGCTCGCCGGCTGCCAGATGCATGGCATCGTAGATGGATTGCACAGATACCTGCCGGTTCACTAAATCGACGACCAGCGTCGCAGCTTCATCGGCGGAACCGGTCCTCAGTGTTGTCAATAATTCTCTTGTCGCGGCAGCGTCGTTCGTCCCGGATTCCCAGCCGTCCCGGAACTTTGACGCTAATTGTTGATTCGTCTTCCACGCACGATCCGGAGCCAGATCACTGGTGGCTGGATTCGGTTCCCCGTTGTGATTCAGCATGGCATAGGCCAGCGACCGCAGCACAGGTTCCGCATGTTCCCAGCCGATCGTCTGCAGCGTTCGCCACCCATTGGCAAGGAAGATGGCCTTGTGGCCGATGCTGCGAAAATCACGTGCCGCATATCCGGCGAACAACTCAAGCGATTCGGCGGCTCCCAGATACCTCGCGACTCCCGCAGCTGCGACGTCTGCCTGTGCCACATCCCATTGCTGCATGGAATGATGGAAAGAATCACGAACCTGACTGGCTGAAGGAACTCCTGCTTCATCGACCGGCGACATCGTCCAGTTTCCCTCCGTCACATCCTTCGCCTGAGAACTCTTGAATTCATCCAGGGCCCAGAGGATGGGAAGCCATCGATCCGCATCCGGCGACGCGAGACTCGCCAAGTGTGCCGCGTTCACGACCAGTACGGCGTGAAACTTGAATCCCACCGCAGGTCGCGGTTCGACGTTGCGGACTCCAGCCAGCAGCAATGCGGCAAGCAGTTCTCGATAGCTGAGTCCACTCCGGATGCGACTACCGATTTCTTCCAGCAGTCTTTGACGCGGCGTCTCTTCGATCAATCTTACCAGAGGTTCGATCTCAGGCCGCAGTTGAACGATGCCACTGGCAGCCCGAAGTTGTTCATCGCTGACGGGTGTCAGTCCGGCAACAAGCTGCCGCGCCGTCAGAATTGAGACACCCGCCGAAGCCGACGACAGGAAACTGCGACGTGAAAAATGATGGCTCATAGAGATCTCTTTCGAAAGTTGCGAAGCATTTCGCAGACGAACAGCAGGCACCCCCCATTCTCACCTGTTTCAGGTCCAGGTGCAATCGTCAGAAATTATAACCGCACCGCCGGTCGATTTGCGAATTTGTAGGGTGGGACCAGCGGAGCGCAGGCCCACCGAATCGAAAGCATGGTGGGCCGGCGCTTTCGCTTGTCCCACCCTACGTGCGTCGTCATTTACAAACTGGCCAGCGGTGATTCCGCCCGTCGTTTCCGGAAGTCGCTATTGCAGGTCGATGACGATTCGTGGGGGAATCTCAGTCGCGGAGCGACGTGAGCTACGGCGGTGGTACGCGACCTGGTGTTGTGGCAGCTTTGCGTAGTTGCTCCAGTTCCTGTGCTTCGCGAATCTTGTTTTCGCTGCTGTAAAACGCCGTCAGGGATTCCTCCATCGCCAGACAGAGCTTTTCAATCTTGCGTTTGACACCGGCGTTGCGCTGCAGATCGGCTTTTTCGGCAGCAGGCGTTTTGATTGTGTTCAGGCGGGACATAAACTCCTTCTGGCCCGGCAGTTCATCCAGTTGCACAATCAACTTATCGACGTCTTCCAGCTTGCCTGCTGCCGATGCCTTTTTTGCCAGACTCATCAAGACTGCCTTTTGAGCCACAGTGTCCACCAGCGCATCGCGGAACAGATACAGTTCTCCCTCCACTCCCAGCCGCAGCCCGTCGTCCGGAAGTTTGATTGTATCCTGCGGGAGCAGGCCGGGGGCATACGGCACGCGAGCCAGCAGCGAACTTCCGCTGTACACATAAAGCCAGAAAGTGGGATTCTTCGGATCGACTTCAATCTCAATCTCTCCATTCCGGTCACTCAGAACGCGCTCGCCAGGTGCGTCGTTCGAATCGGTATGTCGCAGCTTGGAAACTTTGTCCACGCGAAAGCAGATCAGCGGTCGATCAATACGAGTCTGCAGCACGAGTTTGACTCGGCTCTTTGTGGCAGCCGGACGCTGGCGCAATGCGAACTGCTGGACACTGCGACCTGAACCGCCGTATGGCACCGGGCCGTGTGAAATCAGCACGCCACGGACATGGCCGGAATCATAATAGACGGCAGACGTGTCGCGTGTGACGCCTTCGACCGAGACCGGAGTGTCTGCAGTCGATTCAACATCGGCGCGCAGTTCCGTGTTAAATCCTGTCACGCGGACGTAGCACAGATCCAGTCGCTGAAGGATCCTGAGTTTATCCGGATTGCGGCGTTCCATTTGTCGCAGAAACGCACGCAACACATCACCATCGCGGATGAAAGCGGCGGTGGGGTCGGGGACAGTCAGTTCTCCGGCCTGGAGCAGGAATTCCAGTTCGCCACCACCCAATGTGAGTTTTGAGAACAGCAATACCGGCCTGAAAGAATCACGCGCCAGCCGCGTGGCCACGTTCGCCACATTCAGTTCTTCACCCGTTTGTTCCGTCAAGACAGGCGACATCTCCTGCACGCGCGTGTCATATTCCCGACAACTGATCTGAAAGTTACCATTAGACTCTTCGATCCCGATCAACACAACTTTCTGAGTCGATGATTCCGGGTACCTGAGCAGGAGTGCTTCGGTGGTCAATCGATTCAGTCGTTCCTCCCCGCCGGGAATCAGCCAATCGCTTTCTTCCACCTGCGCATTCCATGCGGCCCCGTACATGCGATCCAGGCCCTTGCGAATCTCATCAACGAAACCCTGCCGCAACGCAGGTTTCTGAGTCGCCATGCCGCTGAACCCGACTTCGACAACCACGCGATACGCTTCTCGAGCGAATGGAATCACAACCTTTGGCGGCACCTTGATCTCGGCTGCTTTCTTTGGTGTTTCCAAAGTGGACGAGGGAGCCGCGGCAGACACAGGGGCAGCCTGCGTCGCCGGCGCTGGATCCTGTGCAGCAGCAGGCACACTCGCCATGACGATCAGTCCCAGCGTTGCAATGTGCAGGAAATCGGCAATCAATTCTCTCATGGGCGCACGATCCAGCGTTCAACATTCTGATAAGGAGACATCGGGTGCTCGGGAATTCCCAGAGTCGATTTTTTCCAGACGGCAAACTCATCCACCTCCCAGAGCGGAATGATGAACGCTTCGGCCGACAAGTGGCGGTGAATTGTGAACAACCGATCCTGCGCGTCCACAAAACTGGCTGAGTAGTCCAAATTGACCAGTTCCTGCCGCATCCAGTCCGGAAACAGCTTCAGGCGGTTCATATCGAACGAAGATTCATTTGTCAGCAGCGGCCAGAGTTCCAATAACGGTTCTTCCATGCGAATGCGACGATAACACAGATCCCAGTCCGCGTCCTGCAGCGGTGTCCCCGGTTGATCGCCAGGAATCAAATCGACTTCAAACTTGACCCTTCCCCAGTACTCCGCCATCCTCTTTGCCGCCTCCATAGCTGTCGGATCCGGATCAACGACCACCCGCAGACGCGGCAGCTTGATGTAATCGACACTGGTGTTCTTGCGGAACTCTTCACTGTCAAATTTAGTACCCGCTTCTTTTGCTTTCGCCTTTGCATCCGTTTCCAGTTTTGTAAGTTCAGCCAACTGCAACTGTCGCTCGGCGGCATAACGTAATGCGTACGCCAGTCGCAGATTGAATTCAGGTGGCTTTTCCAATGGATTCGTCGCATAGCTTTTCAGATGCCACGCCGCACTTGTCGGTCGACCATAACGCATTGACTGGTCGCGCAATACGATCGATTTCAGAATCGCTTCACGATTTAAAGCAAATGATAACGCACGCCGCATTTGAGCGTTCACAATGCGTTCGGAAAGAGGATTGAAGGTGATCACATGCGTGATCGGCAGAGCATATTGACGGACCTGAAACGCGGATGAAGCTTTGAATGCATCGATTTCCCACGGCAACAGACTGGGCAGATAGTCGATCTCTCCACGAATCACAGACTTCACCAATTCGTCGCGATCCTTAAAATTCTTCTCGCGGATTTCTGCAATATGATACTTGCTGGGATCCAGTCCATCCGGTTCCGGACGTTCACGAAGATAGGCTGATCCCGTGTTGTCCGCTTCAACCTGCTTAAACCTCGTTGACAGCAGTGTGACGCCGGAATCGTTTTCAGCCGCAGCATCGGGATCGGCAGTCTGACCTGGCGTCGCAGCCACATCAGAATTGCCGGTGTCAGCAATCCCCTTCGCCGCAATGATCGGAAATCGCAGCAGTGATTCAATACTCAACGGAACTCGTGAAAACCTGATCTTCATCTCGGTGGGGGAACGTACCGAGACTTCGCGCACAAACGACGCCAATCGGGAATTGAATAAAGGACTGGTCGGATCCATGCGCCGTCCCAGCGCATCGGCGATCTGATTTGCGGTCAGCAATGGCTGCGACTGCCATGTCGGACGCGTCTCACGCAGTGTGAACACGACTTCGCGGCCCAGATCGGTCGGGTCCCAGATCTCAAAGTAACTGGAGCGGAAATAGGTCAGTTCATCAGCGCTCGTCGGTTCGAACAGTGGCACTTCGACCAGTTCGAGTTGCCGTTCGTCAGCTTCTCGCGGTGAGGGATATACGATCTCAGACGATCTGGAATCATCAATCGCGACATGCAGCACCTGATGCCGCGCCACTGTCTGAGCAAAGAACGCCCGTGAATTGCCGGATGATGGCCAGATCGCTTCTGCCTGCCATGCCAGTTTAGCCGCTGCGGCAAACTCTCGCCGACCACTCAGTTGTTTCGCATCATTGAGCAGACTGTCCGCCATCGACTGCATCCGACCCTGAGCGGCTATCGCCGTTTCGTGCCCCGGAAAGATTTTTTCAATCCTCGAAATCAGATAACGCGCCTGATTGTAGTCCATGTCTGCCACCGCAGCCTCGATCATCGGTGCGACGATTTCTCCGAAGCGCGGTCGCAGTTCAGGATTGTCGATATTGCGATCCGCCAGCTCGTCCAACAACGCCAACGCGGAGTAAATATCACCTTTTTTGGCACGCAATCCTGATTCCACAAGGAGCAGATTTTCGAAGCGAGGCTTTGACAGTTCCCATGCCGGGAATTCCTTTTCGACACGCAGGAGAAGTTCATACGCTTTGCGGATATCGCCTTCCCTGAGCAATTCATCCGCTCGGCGGAGCATCAGTTCCTCAAACAGAATGATATGATCAATCGTTGAAATCGGCAGAGCGTATTCCGCCACGGCATTGCCTGGCAGCTTGACGACCAGTTGCTTCAGGTTCTTAAGTCGCGTCGTACGCTCGCTGCGTTCTTCTTCGTTTTTGGGCTTTGTCGCTTCGACTTTAATGTAGGTTTCAGCCATCGTTTTGAGCGTATCCGGACGTATTTCCAATGGACTGACAATAAGGACGGTACGGTCCGCCTCAAGTGATGCCTTCAGCACGATCCAGTCAAACGCTTTGCCGTTCCTGTCGTCGGCACGCAACAACTCAACGGCTGTCGGCAACTGCATCTCTGTCAGTTTCGGCAGTTCCGACTTATCGACCTTTTCATCGGCCCGCGCGGACGGCCCACTGAACAGCAGGCCGATCACCAATGCGATGGCCGCAGGCAAACATGGCGTGCGCGTGATGAAGTTGTCGGACGTGATGTTGAGGCTCATGTAATTACCGAACAGATCGTTTCAGATGGGTTGAATCTACAGGAATCCCGTGGGCTACTTCCCAAAGTTCTCCGCCAGTTGATACAGACTTCCATCCCCGGCAATCACGATGATCTGACCATTCAGCTTGAACGGGCCCTGTTGAATCGCCTGGCCAAGCTGCGCCCTGAATTTTCCAACTGTGTCGTCGGAGCTGATCCCAAGCAGCGATCCATCCGTGCGTGCAATCAGATAACTTTTATCGGACAGTAACAATGGGTCACCGGCAAGGGCGTGTCCATCCAGTGGAAACGACGCTACCCGTGCCAGGCCGTCTGCGACCTTGAACACGAGAACTTCCTGATTTGCCAGTTCCACAAGCACCAGATTGCCAGCGACTTTTGGCACGGCGCTTGGAATCACGCCAAGATCCACCTCGGCCAGGACTTCCAGTGTCGCCGCCTGCATCATGACGAGCTTTCCTTCGGTCGTCGCCAGAAACAGAAAGTCACCCGAAACCGCCGGTGCCAGTTCGATCGCATACGGCACATTCGTCACACTCAGTTCCGCAAGCTGCGGACGCGGGGTCGCACGGAATTCCACGCGGACAAATTGATTGTCTGCCTTCACTGCCAGGACCTGAGTCGGTGAAATAGCTGTCAGAGATTTCCAGGGCTGTTGCTGGTCCTGCGTCTGAGCGGCTCGATAGTCTTCTGCCGCCTGACCGCCAGCGATGGCTGAAATATGCAGCCGTCCCGGCATCGCGAACACGACGCCACCATCCAGGGCAACCGGAGGCAATTGAGGTCCGTCGGGCAGAGTCCATTTGCGCTCCAACTGCCCTGTCGGCGTGAATGTCCACATTGAAGGCTCGGGAGCCCCGCACCACGCAGCGACTCGACCATCTTTCAAAACCACACCACCCACCGATGACGTGAGTTTATCCGGCAGGCGAAAGCGGCTGGTGGATTCCAGTTGAAATCCACCCTTTGCAATATCTGCCATCGCGACACGATAGGCTTCACCGTAATCGCCTACCGCCAACAAGGCATCTCCGCCAGCGGCGGGTCCCAATGCCACTAGTCGCGAACCAAGCACTGTACGCCACGTGCCCTTCATTTCTTCACGATTGGCACGCGTGAAAAACACCGACGACGACTGCGGATTGCGGGTCGTCAGAAATACGGCTTCATCCACAAACTGAATCGGCTGCAGGTGAATGCCTTCCGCCGTGATGCCGGAATCCAGCAGAATCGTATTGGTACGTGTCTGAAACTTTCGCAAATCGCGTCCCGCCAGCCACAACTGAGCACTGGGGCCGGCCAGCAGAAACATCCGAGTCTGCACACCATCCTCAAGCTGATTCGCACCGATACGGGACAGCGGTGGCTGGCCAATTTCTTCTGCCACTCGAAACGCTGTGACGCGCTGCGGTGTCGAAGCCACAAACAAATCGTAGCCCCGCAACAGGCATGGATCGTTGATCTGTCCATCGATGGGATCTGTGGTCTCCACCGAGAGTACGCCGTTGTCGTCGATATTCAACGTCTGAATGCGCGCCTTCTCGGCAGAAACGTTATCGCACATCAGGAAGTATTTACCCGCTGCCAGCATCGGCGCTTTCACGCTGCCGGCTTTATGTGGAATCTGTGAGACAGCAAGGCAGCTCAGCGGATTCAGGCTCAGTGTGTACACCAGCGTCTCATCGCCCGGGATCACCAGTTTTGAGCCATCGCTGGCAAGTGCTGGCGGTCCAATGATCGGCTGCGAGAACTTCAGTCGCGACAGCGCGCGACCGTTCGCGACGGCGACCTGCCACATTTCATTGTTATGTGTCGTGATGAAGATGTTATCTGACACGACAAGCGGCATGGCACTGGGACGGCCTTCCAGCGGTTGTCGCCACAACAGACGTCCGTCTTTCTGGGACAGCAGCTGCAATTCGCCGGACAGCGTGCTGAAGACCAGCACGCCGGGTTCGGTCCCCTTGATGGCGATCGGAGCGAACGGTGAATCCGCGCCAACTGGTTGGCGCCAGATTGGATCACCGGTGTCGGCATCCAGTGCGAATACACTGTCAATGCCGATTGCAAACACCGACCGCCCCTGCGAGGACAAATCCGTGGCAGCCTGAGTCCGGAGAGCCAGGGAAAGTGATTTGAAGTCTGCGGCTGCGTCATCCGTCGTGAGAGCATCGCTGCCTGCACTTTGGACGACCAGTTCCTGTTCTTTTGTCAGAATTTCGGTCTGAATTGCTTTCAGATCTTTGTCCTCGGCTAAGACAGGGAAGGCATCAAGCAGTCGGTCTCGCACGCCGATTGCGTCAATGGTCTTACCGGTTTTCAGCAGCTCGCGAATCTCAATCACGCGAGACTGGAACTCTGTCTTCTTCGCGACGGAGGCCGATGCCAGTCGCTGTAAACGTTCCAATTCCCGCTGGCGCGCTACCGGAATGCCTTCTTCGCCAGCGTAACGCTTCATGATTTCAATCGCTCCCAAACTGACGTCCAAAGGTTTTTGGTCCTGAGTCTCTTCAGCCACTCGAGCTGCAGCGAACGTCAATCGATCGGCATAACGCTGAATGTGGTTTTTTTTGAGGTCATCAAAGCCGTCCAGGTCGCGGCAGACGCTCAACAGCTCGTTAAGTTCCTCCAGACCTTTGATCACGTCCGGATATTCCGTCATGATATTTTTTTCGACTCGCGTGCGGTGCAGCCCGATTCGTGCCTTGTCGGCCGAAGCAGACTGTGAATAACTGGCCAGAAAGTTCAAAAACTGACCGTCGGCATCGACAAATCGCTGCTGTTCCAACGACGCTTCGGCCTCCTTGAGCTGTCGTGCTTCACGCGTTTTGGCGGTCGTAAACCAGAAAATGGCGGCCAGCAACAGTCCGGCCAGCGTCACAATGGTCAGCCCCAGGACAATTGGCGACCTGGCAATTTTTTGTTCACCTGGTCGCTCCGGTCCCCCCGACAGTTTCTCGGTGATTTGGGCAAATCGCCCGCGGGACAACTGTCGTCTGGCGGTGGCAGACTGCCGCGCACGGGCCACTTCTTCGGCGGCATCCACATCGTTTTCGTCGTCGTATTCTCTCTGAGCCACGTTGGTATCCGATCAAATTTCATTGAAGCCATCGACATCCGCATGAACCGCATGTCGTCTGGATGTCACAGTTCCTGAATCTTGTTTTTCACCCGCAGAAAACCGGCCTGCATTGCGGCATCAATCACCGTCAGTCGCATCTCGTGCGTGGAATCCGGATCCAGAATCAGATCCACATCATTCACACTACTGTTTAAGGACTTTTCAACGATCAGCAAGTCCAGAATTTCTTTGTAGGTCCGTGCCGGCTTTTCGCCGACAAACACGGTGTCGTCCCGATCGACTTCTATTCGTACACCTGATTCCGGCATTTCTACCTGAACATTCATGGAAACTCCGTCCGCGTTCTTGGCAGGCGGTACATCAAATGCTTTCTGCAGACTGAACGACGCCGTAATCATGAAAAAGATGAGCAACTGAAACGTCACGTCCACGGCGGGCGTCAAGTCAATGTTCGCTTCCTGGCTGACCCGTTTCTTTTTTGGAATCGGCGGCAAGTCATCAATCGGGTTCGATGCCTGAATTCCGAACGTCCGAAACGACCGCGTTGCTGGTGGATCACTGAAGTCTTCGTCATCGACGAACTGTTCGGGCATCACCGTGGTCACCGCAGCCGCGACGTCGGGACCAAGCTGCATCTCCTCATCGTCCACACCGGCGACAGATTCGTTGATGCCCAGTCGACTTTGCTTTCTGCGTTCGAGTTCAGCCAGTCGTTCCAGCTCCTCAAGGCGTGGCAAACGCACCAAATCCAGAGATCGTCCCTGTTTTTGAGCCACGATCAGTTTCTTGAGATCTTCCAGCACTTCATCCGCCGACTGATATCGCAGCGACCGGCGCTTTGCCATCATGCGATGCACCACACGGCACAGGATATCGGGCAGCGCCGGATTTTTTTCCTTCAGCGGTGGTGGTGAATTCTTCAGGTGCTGCATCGCGATCGCGACGGGCGTATTCCCCTTGAATGGTGTCTCTCCGCAGAGCAACTGATACGACGTCACACCAAAGGAATACACATCCGATCGCGGATCCAGTTCGCGACCGCTGACCTGTTCGGGGCTCATGTAAAGCGGCGTCCCCATCGTGACGCCCTTCTTTTCAGTGTTTGATTCACCCAGTTGAGCCAGTCCAAAGTCCGCGACTTTGACTTCGCCCTTCTTCGTGATCATGATGTTTTCAGGCTTGATATCGCGATGCACAATGCCTGCGCGACCGGACGCCTTCAGTGCGGAGGCGACCTGTCGCATCAAATGCAGAGCCGATGCGACATCCGGCTTGCCGCGACTCTTCAGCATCGTTGCCAGGTCCTGGCCCTGCACGAATTCCTGAGCGATATAATGCAGGCCATCTTCCTGGCCAATCGTATAAACCTGCACAATGTTGGGATGATTGAGCCCGGCAGCCATCATCGCTTCCTGTTTGAAGCGGGCCACCATGTCCTGTCCCGAATGCGCCATCAATGCCGGCTTCATGACCTTGACGGCCACGTAACGCTGCAGCGTGGTCTGCTCCGCGAGATAAACATCTGCCATGCCACCGCTGCCCAGCGGTCGCAGTAACTGAAACTCTCCCAGTTTTTTTTCTGTCAGATCGGCCATAAATCACCTGTTGAATTCACGCATTGACATCGTGTGAGGACCGGCGCAGAAATAACTGTCGTCGTCCGGACGTGGAGCACGTTTTTAACGTGCTGGGCACGATGGAATCGTGCCCCACTTATTTCTGTCTCAGTGTCCTAGTCTCGTCGATCCTGTACCCCAAAATGATAAGTCACACCCGGAATCTCAGACAGCAGTACTTCGATCTCATTCAAATCCCCGTTCTTCATCGTGCGGTCGGCCAGAATCATCACATGAATCCCATCGGCCCGAGCGTCTGCCTTTTCCTCCAGCGCCAATTTGAGTTCGTCCAGATTGACCGCCACTTTGTCAATTTCCAGCTGCGGTGCCTCACCGGAAACTGCTGCTGGCTTAACGACTACATTGATGACCTTTGCGACTTCAATCGACCCGCCAGACTTCGCTGGTGGCAGATCAGCGGGCGGATTGCCCTGCATCGTAGACGTCACCATGAAGAAGATCAGCAACTGAAACGTCACATCAATCATCGGAGTAATATCGATCTCGGTGTCCGGCAGAGAACGATTCCTGCGGACGTACACTTCGTCATCATTTTCAGCAGCTTCGGACATACGGGAATCCCAATTGCAAAATCTGGTCAGCAAACTTCAAGGCACGTTGTTGAGATCTCGTCTGACAATGCCATGGCACCAACGCACAACTACGCCTTCCCTCCAGCGCGATTCTGAGCCGCTGCCAAATCTTCCAGGATGGGCCCCAGCCCCTCATCGACAGACTCCTGCAGACCGTTGATTCTGTTCTGGGCAGCGGAGTTCAGTACAATCAACGGAATTGAAATCGCCATTCCGGCAGCAGTTGTCCAGAGAGCGAAACTGATGTCTGCTGCCAGCTCTTTTGGTTCAACACCAGAATTCGATGCACCTGCGATTTTGGAAAACGCATTGATCATCCCGAGTACCGTGCCCAGCAGCCCTAACTGCGGAGCCGTCTTGATGCTTGTGGAAATCCAATTGTTCAGCCGATCCAGCCCCGTCATGATGTCGCGTTCAAATCGCTCCATCAGCATCTGACGGATTTTCCCGATCGGACGGTCACGCTGCTGCACGGCCAGAGTCGCCAACTGAGGCAAAGCTCGATTCCAGAGTGCCGGTGTATCGCACATCGCGAGGACTTCGTCGAAGTCATTGCGATCAAGACATTCACCAAGATCGTTCAGAAACGTCTGCTCAGCTGCCACGCCCGGGAATGATTTCTGCTTAATTCTCCGAAACAACAGATAGCCGCAAAATGCTCCCACCATGGCGCACAAAGCAATCGCGACCCAGATGGAGTTTTCCACCACCTTCATCATGAACGACGCTTCAACTTTTTGACCCTGAGCCAGCATGAATACAAAGCCAGCACCGTTCTGCAACCAGTTCATAGGACATTCCGAGAAGACGAGAAAGGTGAAAAGACGATTCAAATAACAACGCAATACAAAACATCACACTACTTTAGCAACTGCTTCTGAACAAAAAACTCATAAGCACTGCCAGCTTTGCGAACTCGAAAATACGTTTTTCGGATTTCATCGACCGTGCGGCCTCCGAATTCCTGTTCAATCGTGGCCATCAGCGTTTCTGTTTCTGACCTGTAGAAGTGCAGCACCGCTGCGGCGGATGCATCAATCCCCGCTTTCTGAAACAGCTCGACGTCCGCCACGCGCCGATCTTCACTTCCGTCAGCCCAGTTCATGAACAATCTCTGCTCCGCTCCAGCCGCACCTTCCTTGATTTCTCGCGTTGTAGGTTTGTCTGCGCTCATGTTGCTCATATAGACCAGACGACTTTCCGCAGGGAACATCGCCCCCAATTCGATTCCAAAAAAATCCAGCTGTGCGGCGTAACTCTCCAAATCGCCCTTGTCAGCGAATTCGACAATCCAGCGCTGTTCCCGTTTCGTGCCGCCACGACCACCACCACCTGTTCCTAAAGGCCGACCACCGGTCCCGTCGGCGCTGCCGGGGATCCCTGTATTCTTTGAACCGGTGAATTCATTCGGTGCCACGACTGACGCTGCATTTTCGGAGACATCCACAACCTGTTCGACGACTTCTTCCAATTCAGTCACGTCAGTTTCTTCATTGGCGAGTGACGGATCTTCCGAGGCGTCCTCCGGCGATTCCACGTCCGGCGTTGCGTTTGGGGTGCCGTCTTCCCAGCCGCCATCGCCAGGTGGAAGCATGACGACCTGCTTTTTTTGCGGTGATGGGAGCAGATTCGACAGCCAAATGAAGATCATCACGATCAACGTCAGCATCGCGCACATGGCGGACGTTGAAAGGGCCGAAACCATGACGTCGTACTTTGTCAGCTTGATATGTGGCGAACGCACCGAACGTGTCGCGCGGACGCTGGTTTTTTCGGCAACCGACATGGGACGACCTTTCAGAACTCGGGACAGGACTACGCTCAATACCGGAATAGAGTAGACAGGAGGACGATGGTTTCTATCGAATCGTGAGCATTCTGACAAAGAACTCAATACTATCCACGAAAAAACTTTACGCAATCACCATTTACACCTGCCATTGGGTGGGATTGGGCTGCGGAAAAGTCGTTTTGATCGGATGAGAAACTGCCCGACTGGCCGGATGCGCTCGCAATGCAGGGCGGTTCCAACCTACAGTATGGCCTGTTTGATTTGTCTCACCTTTCCCTCTGAACCATGCCCGTGTCTGTCCTGATCTCAAATCTCGATCCTGCCCTTGACGTAACCTGCACTCTGGCAGCATTTGAGGATGAACGGTTTGTGTTGCTGTTTGACAGTGCCGCCCAGCATCGGGAACGCGACGCGCGGTATACGATATTGACCGCCGATCCGGTTGCTGTGACGCAGCTCGACACAGCTGTGCTCGGAGACGATCCATTTGACGTGCTCCGAGCGTGGCAAGAACGTCTCCCCGCGCTGTCTGACGAGGAACGCGAAACGCTGCCACCATTTTGCGGCGGAATCGCGGGCTTGTTGTCGTACGAACTCGGTCAGGCTTTCGAGAGAATTCCAAATCCCGCAATCGACGATTTCAAAACTCCGGCATTGCTGGTCGGACTGTTCGATTGGGCCATCGTCTGGGACCACATCGCATGTACCGTTCGTCGCTACGTATTGCAACTTCAGGACGTTCCGTCGCCGCAACCGACAGTGACCCACCCTGACCGAGCCGCATGGATTGACGATCGTCTGCAGCGCGAGGTCGATCACAATCCCACATCCGTCGCCGCAGCCGTCTTAAATTCTCAGTCAATCACGATCGCTGAGCGGCATCATCGGATCGAACCAGGCTCCGAGATCTATTCCGACTTCACGCGCGATCAGTACACCACGTCAGTGGCCCGCGTCATCGAATACATCCGGGCAGGCGACATCTTTCAGGCCAACCTGTCGCAGCGACTCCTGTCGCCGTGGTCAGGAACGACCACCCAGCTTTACGCGAGCATCCGCACCAACAACCCCGCTCCGTTCTGCGGCTTGCTCAAGGCAGACGATTTTTCCATCGTCAGCGCGTCACCGGAACGATTTCTGAAAGTCGATCGGTCCCGGCAAGTGGAGACTCGACCAATCAAAGGCACGCGCCGCCGACCGCGTTCCCCGATCGCCGACTTGTATGCCGGTGCCGAACTTTCGACCAGCGAAAAGGACCGCGCGGAGAACGTCATGATCGTTGATCTGTTGCGGAACGACATTTCCAGGTCGTGTCAACCCGGAACAGTTCGCGTCACAGGACTCTGTGAAGTCGAACGCTTTGAAACGGTCCTGCATCTGGTCTCAACGGTCGTCGGAACCCTGCGCGACGATTGTGATGTCTGGGACCTCATGGCTGGCTGTTTTCCCGGCGGCTCGATTACCGGAGCACCCAAAATCCGCGCGATGGAAATCATCGCAGAAATGGAACCAACCGTTCGCGGAGCCTACTGCGGATGTCTGTTCTTCCTCGGACCCTGTGGCAACTTCGACAGCAGCATCCTCATTCGCACGTTTACGCTCAAACACGGCTGGGTCCAATTCCCGGTTGGCGGCGGCATCGTTGCCGACTCCGACCCTCTCGATGAATACCGAGAGACCCTCCACAAAGCGTCCGGCATGATCCGCTCACTGCGAGCCCCAGGCAGTGAGGGCGATCGTCCTGTCGTCTGAAAGGCGTGGTAAGGCGAGCGGCAGATAAGAATTTGCCTGCTGTACGACGGACATCCTTGTCCGTCGTTTGTTTCGGCGGACTTGGAAGTCCGCTGTACGGTAAGAACTTATCCGCCGCTCGCCTAAAGGGAAACGCGGGAAGGCTCATTGAGCATCAGGCAAAGATCCGGCTCAGATCCAGAATAAACCCGGGAAGAATCGCCTCATCTGAAACTCTGCCTGGTTGACTGAGGACTATTGGCGCTTCGACAGATCGATAAATGTGAACCTGCTTCAGCAGCGGATCAATCAGCCAACCCAGACGCACACCGCAGGAGGCGTATTCTTTCATCTTTTCCTGAAGGTCGATGACGCGATCTGTCTGCGATCGCAGCTCGATGACAAAGTCCGGTGCAATCGGCGGAAAGGATTTTCGTTCCTGATCCGACAGGCACTGCCATCGCGCAGTCTGTATCCATGAGGCATCCGGAGAACGAAGGGCTCCGTTGGGAAGTCGAAAAAGGGTTGATGAGTCGAAGACGATTCCTCCATAACTCCTGGCCCAGATGACAAGATCTGCATTAATGTCTGAATTTCGAAGTCCGCTTTCCCCTCCGGTTGGTGACATGAAAACCAGCTCCCCGTCAGCAGTTTGTTCAACCTTTAATTCCGGGTTGTTAGCAATAATTGTCTCGATGGGCTCGATGAGTCGAACGCTGAGCAAAGGAAATCCGCGATCGTCATCGACGACGTGTTCAGACAGGGCCAAAGCAGAGATCATGACATGGAATCCAAGAATGCAAGCGCCGATTTCGTGTGTGTGGAGCCAATCGCAGGAGATTCCTGCGGCACGCAAGCCCGTCGTGCGACAAGTATCGTATTCCCGGACGAGCGTGATTGCCAGACGATTCCGGGACCCGAGCCAAAGTCTCTCCGCCCGTGCTCGACATTAGAACTGAGACAGAAAATAAGTGGGGCACGATTCCATCGTGCCTGGCACGTTAGAAGCGTGCTCCACGTCCGGAAGACGACCGTTATTTCTGCGCCGGTCCTTAGTCGTCTGCCTTCAGGCAGCACTTCTTGTACTTCCTGCCGCTGCCGCAAGGGCAGGGATCGTTGCGGCCAACTTTTGAGTTTGCTGTGCGAATGGTCTCGACAGGAGCGGGATCATAGTCTTCGTACGGATCCTGCTGACGTGCCCGCTCGGACAGTCGCATCTGGCGAAGTGATTCAAGACCGTTTACGTATTCCGTCGCGCCTTCCAGATCGAGGCCGGGAGGAAGCAGGAGCGGCTCCCGTTCGTCGAAACCATTCTCATCGCCATCTTCGTCGTCGAAACCATCCGGGTCATAGCCGTCGAGTTCATCCTCATCGTCGCGGTTCGACTGCCACGATCGCACCTCGACGATGGAATTTTCGATCCGCCTGTAGCGACGTCGATCCTCCAATTCTTCCCTGAAATCAACGTTTTCTTCCTCAAGCCAGTCGTCCACTTCTTCTTCGCAAAGTCGGTATTCGTCGATGCAGTCCTGACTGAACGCTCGCCGGATATCGACTTCGGCTTCTTTGGCCTCAAGGTCGAGAAGGACCCCGATGATGGTCGTGGTGAGTGCCTCGTCAGATTTCTCAATTGTCTGATTCATCCAGGATCGAAGGTACTCAATCGCCGATTCCCGAGAGAGCTTGCCTTCGACGATCATCCAGTAGATTCCATCGACGAGTTCGGATCGCACGGCTTCATCGACATTCGGGGCTTCCGCCAATTTGCGGATTGCGTCCGGATGCGAAGCCAGACGGCCCACAATCTGATCAAGATATGTCATAGTCACGTCCGTGAACCGACTCACAACTTCGGGATTCGGATGGCAGACGCCCTTAAGAACAACGGGCAACGCCTCCGTGAATTCAAATTCCGTCAGCAGCACAGCGGCAATGTCATGAGCGTCAGAGACCAGCCATTCTTCGTCGGTTTCATCGTCGCGGAACGTCGCCGCATCTTTCAGGATCTGCATCAACGGTGGCGTGGACTCTTCACGATGCCGACGCAGCCATCGGACTGCCGAAAGTATGTCGTTCAGATCGCCTCCTTCGCGGATTCGCGCAATCGCCTGATCAACGTCCTCAGGCGGGAAATCATCCGCAAAACTTCGTGGCAGAAGCTGAAAATACTCCACGGGATCACCGATTCGGTTGCGGCGAAACTCTTCAGCTTTGCGCTCGAAGTGTTCGTCGGCGTGGGCAAATGCCGCCTGGCAGGCGTTGCGATCAATGATCGTTGGATCGACAGACTCTCGATCGAAGATTTCCATGACAAGTTCTTCAGTCCCCGGCGCAGCCAGATCAGTCAACGCGACGACCAATGATGCGATCACCTCCCGATCGGCCGCCGAAGTGAGTTTCGCGACTCGTTGCAGGAGCACGCGGGCTGCTTCTTCTCGCGATGCCTTTCCCTCAGCGACCAAACCGAAGAGCGCTTCAATCATCGCCTGATAATAAAACGATTCACAACCCGGATCATCCATTTCAGCGATGACTGTTGCCGCACTGTCTGCCAGCTGCGCCACAACATGCGGAAGCGTATCCGTGAGCATTTCGCTGAAGAGTGGCAGCTCAATGTAATCGTCGTCACGGAACGCATCCAGAATCTCCGGCAGCGCGTCGCGCGCATCGATCACAGTCAGCAACATCACCGCAAGGCGATGAGAATCATGCAACAGCGGATCTCCGTTCGCAGATTCCTCAGCGGCGTTCTCGATTTCCGCGATCAGCGCCGGTGCGATTTCTCCGCCATACGCGACCGCCGCGCGCAGGGCTGCCACCGGTGCTTCATCATCGCAATATCGCAGGGCGTGGATGACCTGTTCGACAGTCAATTGAGGGGCGAGTTCTTTACTTCCATTCGTCTCGGTGGCCATGCTGCAATCTCCGTTCTGCGGTTCGTGATGGTGTCCTGATGAAGTGGGATTCTGGCAGATTGCGGGTGAAATTTCAAAAGTGTCATAATGAATTCATGTGAACAACGAGTAGTAGACGGAAAAACATGCTTTTGTGCTGGCCCGCATTTTGTAAACGGCGTTTGCCTGGAATTTCGTTTGGTTTTTGCTTATGGTGCAGCCGGTTAATTATGGTTCTGCTGCGGTTCGGCAGGCTCGGCATCTCTTTTTCTGAAAGTGAATACCCATGTTTTCATACCGATACAGGATCATTCTGCTGTTTGCGTTGTTGCTGAACGGCTGTTCTGGCGGCGCAGGAGTAGAAACGGTTAATGTGTCTGGAGTCGTTGTCTACAAGGGGCAGCCTGTCAGCGAAGCAAATGTTGCGTTTCTTGGTGACGGCAAGATCCGTCCTGCAATTGCCGTGACGGACGAGGAGGGTAAGTTTGTGCTGACCACGATTCGATCGGGCGACGGCGCTGTCGTGGGCAAACACATGGTCACTGTTTCCAAGACGATTGCACCGCCGACGAAAGCGGCAGCGACTGGTTCGGTCTCGATGGAAGAGGCCGCAAAGGCGGCGCAAGAGACTCCCGCAGAAGCTAAAATTCTGTACCTTGTGCCTGAGAAGTATTCGATGCCAGCAACTTCCGGCCTCACATTTGAGGTCAGGGACGGTGAGGAAAACAACTTCGAGATCAAGCTTGAGGACTGAGACAGAAAATGTGTTACGAAGAATTGATTTCTGGTTACGGTTCAAACTACTCACAACTTTTGTAGAGCACTTCACGTCCCTGAATGACCGTGACCGACTGGTCCGCAGACACGTCATTCCAACTTTGTTGGCTGCCATCCGGCCACGTGACAAGCAAAGTACTCACGCAAAGCTGATCGCCAAGCCCAATCGTCAACTGTCGATGGTTGGATGCCTGATATCCATCGCCGCCGAACAGCGTTTTGACGATGCGGCGATCGCCTTTCTGAAATTCCACTTCCGTTCCGATCGCATCCCGGCTGGTTAGTGATCCAAGAAGTCGGATTGTCAGAAAGTGGCCGTGTTCAGCCGTCGTGTTTGTCAACAACGCTGCGGGTGAACCGATCTGAGAAACAGCGAAGTCGTCCAGCCCATCCAGATTCCAGTCAATTCGAGCCAGTCCCCGGCCCAGATACCGTCCTGAGAAAAAAGAGCCAAGCTGACTTGCGGGCAATTCTCTGAATTCACCACCTCCGCTGTTGCGAAAATACTGCGGCGGCATTTTCCAGGGTTCACCAAGCGCAGTCAGATCATCTATATGACCATTGGTCAGCACCAGGTCGGGCCAGCCATCAAGTTCCCCGTCAATGAATTGTGTGCCAAAGCCCAGCATTGCAAAGCCTGGATCCCTCAATCCGGCTTTTCGCGTGGCATCAAAAAACTGCCCACGGGTCGCCTGCGAATAGAGCGTGTTCGATTCCTGGTAGAAATTCGTGATAAACAAGTCGGTGAGCCCATCGCCATCCGCGTCGTCTGCAGCGATCCCCATGCAGCCCTGGGCAGCTCCTTCACCATCCACTGCCACGCCGGCAATCATCGCCTGTTCTGCAAACACAGGCACAGAGCCGACAGAATTCTGGTTGACAAAATAAAAGTTGGGTACCTCGTCGTTGGCCACAAAGACGTCGAGCCGGCCATCTCCGGAGAAATCAGCGGCAATAATTCCCAGGCCGAATCCTTCGGGAACGTTGAGTCCGCTGATTTCACTGACATTGACGAACCGTCCATCTCCCTGATTCACCCATAAATGGTCACCAGATGCATCAAAGGCGCGCGGTGAACAGGAACGATGTGTCCCATTCTCTTCGCAGATAAGCGTCTCGATATTTGAACCTGCGGCATAGTTCACATCAAACAGGTCGGGCAGGCCGTCGCCGTTCAGGTCCGCAATCATACAACTGGTTGTCCAGAGTTCTGCAAGTGCTCCGTCCAGCCCGGTGAACGCAGTGATATCAGTAAATGACCCGTCGCCGTTGTTATGGAACAGTCGATTCTGTCCCAGATTGGCAACGTAGAGGTCTGGAAAGCCGTCGTTATCGACATCGCCAACGGACACTCCCTGACCGAACCCTGTTTCGACGGTCCCTGCCGGTTCAGTGGACGCCGCAAATCGCTGTCCGCGAATGTTTCGATACAGCTGATCGGACATCAATTTTGCTCCGGTTGCCGGCGGCCATATGCAACCCTGGGTCAGATAGAGATCAGGCCAGCCATCGGCATCGAAGTCAATCACACCGACGCCTCCGCCAGTGGTTTCAAAAATCCGAGCTCCCGGTGTTTCCGCGTCAGCACTGTTGAAATACTCAAAGTCGATCCCCGTTCTTTGTGTATCGTCAGTAAACTGCACAGAGTCTGTTCCTGCACCTGAAACATCTGTGATCCGGGTTTCTTCGGACGCCGCGAGTGGCCAGTCAGGCAGGGGGAAATGCGACAGGTCGGAGTTTTCGGCGAGGCTTGTTTCCTTCAAAGTCCTTCTGAGCAGATCGGGGCGCAGGGGAGCGAGTCGCTGAGCCGTACTTTGAGCCCATGCAGTACCAGGGTCGATCTGGAGCGCAGCCACCGCCCAGCTGAAGGCTTCGGGAATGCGTCCGAGTCCCTCGTTCAGAACGGATGCGCGCTCCATAATTGGCACCTGAGTCCGATGGTAGAAGAGGTCGTCGAGTACCAGCGACAGTTGCAGCAGCCTTTCAGCACGTTCCAGGAATGGCGCTGCCTGCCGGGGTTGTCCAAGTTCCGTCAGGACCTGCCCCAGCCTGTAGTGCGCGGACCGGTGTTCCGGATCACGTCGCATGGCTTCCCAGAAACATCGTGCGGCCACCTCGCGTTCGCCCCGCTGCAGAGCGAATCTGCCGCGGACCATCCAGAGATCCGGGTGTGAATCCACCACAACAGGCAGCGCCTGATGCCATTTCAGAAACGGTTCATCGTCGTTGGCATCCAACAACAGTTGCCCCACGCGTACCTGGACCTCTGGCTCTGCTGACAACGAAACGCGAATCCGCTCAAGTAACCGTGTTGCCTCGACCACCTCGTTCAGTGCCAGGTGGCGACGGGCTTCGCCCAGCAGCGGCAGTGGATCTTCGGGTGCTGCCTGCAGACATTGTTCAAGAAGACTCCGGTCCTCGACCATGCGTTCTGAACTGCCCAGCAGCAGAACAGTTTCTATGTCCCCCGGCCTCTTCTGAACGATGTGCAGCAGATGCGATGTTGCTTCCCAGCGACGCCCCGTGATATTAAGGATGAATGCCAGTCGCTGATGGGAGAGCGTATGGCCGGGATCAACTGCCAGCACCTTCCGCAGCCATCGTTCCGATTCACTCAGTCTTCCGAGGTGACACAGCATCTCGGCCGCACCAAAGCCGGCATTGCACGACAATTCGCCCTCATTTTCCGGGACTCTCAGGTAATATTTCAGAGCATCGCTCTGTCGGTCCTGCCGAATGGCGGCCTCTGCGGCGACGATCCAGGCCCATTGCGTAGCCCCTGAGGTTTCGCCGACTCTCAGAGCAAGCTGTTCAGCTTCGCGAAAATGTTCTTCAGCGAGTTCCAGCCGCGCCTGTCGGAGGAGTTGCTCGGGATCGGGACGGTTCCATGCCGCAGCAATTTTGAGCAACACAACTGCTGCCGCGACTGTGATTGCTGCTGTGAGCACGAGCCACATTCTTCGTCGGCCAGAAGAATTTCCTGATCCTGGAGACAAGCCTGCCATGAATGCACTTTGAGTGAGAGTCCCCGCGGGCGTGCGGCGGATTTTTTTATAGCCGAAGTCGTGAGACTTCGGGCGTAATCACGGCCACCCCTGAAGTCATGAGAATTCGAGGACAAACGCATCGTGGCCACGACGACTTAAGGACCGGCGCAGAAATTACTGTCGTCTTCCGGACGTGGAGCACGTTGATAACGTGCTCGGCACGATGGAATCGTGCTCCACTTATTTCTGTCTCAGTCCTAAAGCGAAAGTCGCCCGGCACTTTCGTACCGGGCGTCCTTCATTCGAGCAATTATACACAATTTCGTCGGCGCCTAGAAATCGCCAATCACCTCACCACCTCCGGCTGTTCCCAACGCACCCCAAGTTCCATAGTTCGGAGGAACCGTGGCGCCGTAATTACCAGCATCGATATTGCTGCTGATGAATCGAACGGAACCGTCACCCATTAGAACCTGAGCCCCGCCGGTGTGATAGCTGGTTGGGGAGAAAATGCCATAGTCGTTACTGGGGTTGTCGTCATTTCCGCCGCCCGTATAGCAACTTGGACTATTCGGCGGCAGCACGGTCGTTACAACATTCCAGTGTGGATGTCCGAATGGCCACAAAGTTCCCTGGCCCCACGAACTGATGCTGGTTCCCGCGATGTAGTTTCCGTTCTGAGCCGTTGCCAGACACAGTGTGGGATTGGTAACAAAGTTGCCGATCGCTCCGAATGCGCTGTTGCCGATGATGGTTCTCCCGTTTCGAATACCAATGCCCTTCTCAGACATCGCAATCGTATTGCTGCTCCCGTCGATAATGTCACGCATACCTTTGCTGCCACCGTTTCGATGGAAGCCGAAGATTCCGTTGGTCACTCCGTTCCAGTTGTTGTTCATGGTTGTGCCAACACAAAAATGATAATTCTTGAACGCGACAGGCACTCCCTGATGACCAGCTGAAACTGGCGACGACGGACACAACAGAGCGGAAATCTGAGTTATCCACGGCTGAAAATTTGTCGTCCAGCAGACTGGCACCGTGCCATCCTGCGGAATCATCTGGTACATGTTTCCCTGTTCAAGATAAGGGAGCAGACGAACAATTCCCGTCTGATCACCCTGGCGATTTGCTCCATCGTTTGGCCCCGCCAGATGTGCTGGAAATTTGTTGAACACATCGTGATAGTTGTGCAGTGCCAGTCCCAGTTGTTTGAGATTGTTTTTGCACTGCGTGCGACGAGCCGCTTCTCGTGCCTGCTGCACTGCCGGCAGCAGCAGCGCAATCAGAATTGCTATGATCGCGATCACGACCAGCAACTCAATGAGCGTGAAACCACGCCAAAATGACCTTTGCAATTTTTTCTTCATCACGTACTCCTCGAAAAGAAATGAATCAGACCTGAATCTTCAATTTTCCGGGATCACCGAATCTGTGAAGGCCAGAGTAGAGGCATCCTTCGACTGAAGAATACCTCACGTGGCACTTTCAGTATGATTAGGCTTTTACGAAAGTACAAGTGGAATGTTCCTGCACCCAGGGTGAGACCGCGTTCGCAGTGCGGTCATCGAAGAGCAACAAGCGGGTCTCAATTCAATGAGTTCGGCTGTTTGACTTTCGACCCCAACGGCCTCGTGCCGTTGGTGAAGTAGATGGTAGGCTAGCCGCCGTCGGCGGAACGGCCCTCCCAACTCTCGCATGGTTCCGCCGAAGGCGGAGCCATGCGAGAGTTGGAAGGAATCGTCGTGGTGTCGTTTTAGCCCACCTTCTCTTTCACCATCCGGGCGAGGGGACTGTCGTCTAAATCGTTTCACGGCAAGCCGCAGGCGTCGGTGCCAGGTTTCGCCTACGCCTGCGGCTCGCCGTTAAACGAAAATGGCGACATTGAAGACTAAAACACCAGTCCCCGAGCCGGATGGGGGCCTGATGAAGACGTCGAAAACGGGGTGCTAACGCACTGCGGCTGATACCCTACATGTAGCCGGATTCGTCAGAATTCGGAAGCAGTCCTCGATAGATATTCCATAAAACGACTGGCAATCTAAAATAATGCAGATACAATCAAATAAATGCACGATGGCCTCAGCGATGTCTCTTTGCCACGGGAAATAGGCTTTATGGCGAAATCTCCTCACCTGCTTTTCGGTCAACCACTCCGCAAAGTCTGCACGCCGTGGTTCGAACGACTCGGAAAACCAGACTCGGACCAACTCAAAAAGTTGTTCGATCTGTCCACGGCAGAGCGGACTCCGCTGAATCAGATTCTGGCGGGTTTGTTTCCCGAGAAGGACGAACCCAAAGGCCTTGTCGCTCTGAACTCTCTTCGTAAACGCCTGAATGATGCCTCCTCGGGCAAAGACCACGACCTGCCGGATCTTCGACTTCGGTTCCAGACCGACTCGAAGAAGAAACATCCGACCACTGAACGAAGCTGCTGGTTCACAGGTCCGGACCCCACCATCGAAGCGGCCAGCGAAATGTCGCGGCTGAGTGTTCAGGACGTGGAATCGATTTCCGTCATCAACCCGCAGGGAATCGCAACTACCACGGGAGCGATGCGCAAAGGCAAACGGACCGTTCGCTTTTTTGTGTCGTACAGCCATGAGAAGGACGAGTCGCGGCTGGTCGAAGATCTCCTGGGGCGGCTGCGAATTGAGTTTGGCGCATCCCCGCGATACGAGATTGATTTCTGGCTGGACCGGAAGATTGGTGTCGATAAAGAATGGCACGGTGAGATTCAGCGTGCGATTGCTGATTGTGACTTCGGACTGCTGATGGTCTGCCCGGCGTTTCTCGGCAGCAAATACATCACCGAGGAAGAACTTCCCCATTTTGTCACGTCCGAGAGTCTGACGGCAGGCGAGCGGCAGGGCGTCAGCCCTCCGAGTAACTCCTCGCGAACACGGAGGGCTGACGCCCAGCCGCTCGCCCGGTCGGTGAGACCCGGCGTGAAACCCGTGATCGCAGTCGGACTTGCAAAACTGGACTTCAAAGATCAGGACCTGAAAGGCCTTGAAGAACGTCAGATCTATCGCTTGCGCAAGACCGGCGATCCGAACGGTAAGTTCTACTCCGACCTGACGTCCATCAAAGACAAGCGAGACTTCGTTCACGAACTGTTTTTGAAAATGCAACAGGCTCTCGATCTCAGGTTCGGAATCGCACCGACATCCGTGGAACCGCAGGAGTCCATTGAGGCGGCCGTGCCAGTGCAGCCGCTGACGCCAAAACGCCGGGCTGCCGAATCACTCGTCAAAGACTCCCACGGACACCAGCAGGAATTCGCCCGCGAAATGTACGACCAGGCCCGGTTAGGGCGAGATCCGGAGGAAATCAAATACTTCGAACGGCCCCAGGCGACACTGGGCGGACAATCCATGGATGCCCTCCAGTATCTGGGCGACTGGCTGGCCGCAGACACTGCCCCGCCCATCCTGTATGTGCTGGGCGAATTTGGCATCGGCAAGACGACGACCCTCAAACAGCTCGCCCTGGACTTGCTGGAGCGGCGGGCAACTGATCCTTCGCTGCCATTACCCCTATTCGTGGACCTGCGACACTACCTATTCGATCGCAAGCAGCACGTTCCCACTTCGATTCACGAATTGCTCTCGGCCGTGATCGCCAGAAACTGGCGGCAGCCGGGACCGCCGACCGTCACGGCCGATGATCTGCTGCGGCTGGTTCGCACGGAACGGGCTCTCCTGATTTTCGATGGGCTCGACGAAAAAACGGTCCACATGACTCCGGCCGAAGCCCGAGCCTTCATTCGCGTCTTGTGGCAGGCGCTGCCTGAGGACAGTCGGCGTGCTCTCGGAATGCGTCCTGAAAAAACATCGACCGGTATTGGGAGGGCGAGGCTCCCGCCGAGCCGTAATTCGCAGCTCGGCGAGGATGTCGCGGTCTCAACGCAAAGGCTCGGCGGGAGCCTCGCCCTCCCGACACAGCTCGGCGGGAACCTCGCCCTACCGGCACAGCAGACAGGCTCTTCCGAGGAATCTGCCGACAAACCAGCACCTCGAACCGCAGGGCGGCTGATCATTTCCTGTCGCTCGCATTATTTCCGCGACCTGGAAGCGGAAACATCCATGCTGACTGGCGAAGACCGGGAAGGGATCGATCAGGAAAACACACCGGTTCTCACTCTGTTGCCATTTACCGAACAGCAGATTCGCAACTACCTCACTGGTTTGTTTGACGGCAATTCCGAACGGGCCAACGGGGCCTTTGACCTGATTTCATCGATCCACAATCTGGGCGAGCTGGCATCAAGGCCGTACCTGTTGTCGTTGATTGCCCAGCGGCTGGAAGAATTTGAAGAAATCCGGGCTCGGGGAGAAACAGTCAATGCGGCCCGATTGTATCAGTTGTTCACGCAACGCTGGCTCAATCGCGACGACGGCAAGCACTCACTCGACCCCGTTCATAAACGTCAACTGATGGAACAGCTGGCCGCGTATCTTTGGCGGCAAGGCGAAAAGGAGCTGGATCCGGACGCTCTGGAACGCTGGCTCGATCGATTCCTGCTGGATCATCCCGAGATTGCAGGTGCCTATGACGGCATCGAACGCATCGTGCTGAAGGAAGATTTTCGCACGGCGTGTTTTGTCCTGCGGGAAGACCACGGCAGCGCGGAGGGCGACAAAGTGGCTCAGCGAGACCAGCGTTCGGCGTTCCGGTTTGCTCACACATCCCTGCAGGAGTTTTTCCTTGCCGCCTGGCTTTGGCATGGCCTGAAAAGCGAAACCCTCGACGCCTTTGACCTGCCTCAGGTGTCTGTTGAGACGCTCGATTTTCTGGGCCAGATGCTGGAACTGGAACCCGACCGGCAGCGGACGCGAGCCCTCGAACAGATGTCCAGAATTCTCGGCGGCGACTGCTTGCGCGCGGCCACTCTGGCCTTTCGGTACTGGCTGCGAGCCATCGAACGAGGTTTGCCGGTGCCACAGCCGCCGTTCGTGAACCTGGCCGGTGCGAATCTGGACGAATGGACCATCCGAGGGCAAAGTACCGGGCAGCCGCTGAATCTGCGAGGTGCCAGGCTGACCGATGTGAAGCTCAATCGCTCGCGCCTGAAATGGGTCAACCTTGGCAACGCCGATTTATCCAACGCTGAACTGCGGCAGGCTGTACTGCATCACGTCAGTGCTCCGAATTCCACATGGGTCGGGGCGGATTTGTCGGGGTTGCAGTGGCGACGAGGTTCCCTGATCGGTGCGAACCTCCAGGACGCCAGGACCCGTTGCGAGCTGGTCCACGTTGAGTTGACCGGAGCAAAAACTTCGGCCAATTGGCAAGCCAGAACGCATGTGCCACCATCAGCAAGCGAGCATCGCCACGGCCCGGTTCAATTTTCCGGCCACGGCGGACGTGTCTCTTCGTGCGCATGGAGTCCCGACGGAACGAGCATGCTCTCTGCGTCAGATGACAACACGCTCAAGGTCTGGGACGCCGTCAGCGGAGAGTGTCGACTCACGCTCAACGGACACACGAACTGGGTCTCTTCGTGCGCATGGAGTCCCGACGGAGCGAGCCTGCTCTCAGGATCAGGGGACAAAACGCTCAAGGTCTGGGACGCCGTCAGCGGAGAGTGTCGACTCACGCTCAAGGGCCACACCAGTTCTGTCTCTTCGTGCGCATGGAGTCCCGACGGAGCGAGCCTGCTCTCTGGATCATGGGACAACACGCTCAAGGTCTGGGACGCCGTCAGCGGAGAGTATCGACTCACGCTCAACGGACACGCCGACGGTGTCTCGTCGTGCGCATGGAGTCCCGACGGAGCGAGGCTGCTCTCAGGATCAGAAGACAACACGCTCAAGGTCTGGGACGCCGTCAGCGGAGAGTATCGACTCACGTTCAACGGACACACTCGATCTGTCTCTTCGTGCGCATGGAGTCCCGACGGAGCGAGCCTGCTCTCAGGATCACGGGACGACACGCTCAAGGTCTGGGACGCCGTCAGCGGAGAGTGTCGACTCACGCTCAACGGACACACGAACTGGGTCTATTCGTGCGCATGGAGTCCCGACGGAGCGAGTCTGCTCTCAGCGTCAGATGACAACACGCTCAAGGTCTGGGACGCCGTCAGCGGAGAGTATCGACTCACGCTCAACGGCCACACCCGTGATGTCTCTTCGTGCGCATGGAGTCCCGACGGAGCGAGCCTGCTCTCTGCTTCTGTAGACAACACGCTCAAGGTCTGGGACGGCGTCAGCGGAGATTGTCGACTCACGCTCAACGGACACACCAGATATGTCTATTCGTGCGCATGGAGTCCCGACGGAGCGAGCCTGCTCTCAGGATCACGGGACAACACGCTCAAGGTCTGGGACGCCGTCAGCGGAGAGTGTCGACTCACGCTCAACGGACACACGAACTGGGTCACTTCGTGCGCATGGAGTCCCGACGGAGCGAGTCTGCTCTCAGCGTCAGATGACAACACGCTCAAGGTCTGGGACGCCGTCAGCGGAGAGTGTCGACTCACGCTCAACGGACACACCAGTCATGTCTCTTCGTGCGCATGGAGTCCCGGCGGAACGAGCCTGCTCTCTGCGTCATATGACAACACGCTCAAAGTCTGGGACGCCGTCAGCGGAGAGTGTCGACTCACGCTCAATGGACACACGAATTGGGTCTATTCTTGCGCATGGAGTCCCGACGGAGCGAGCCTGCTCTCAGGATCAGGGGACAAAACGCTTAAGGTCTGGGACGCCGTCAGCGGAGAGTGTCGACTCACGCTCAACGGACACACTGAACTTGTCTCTTCGTGCGCATGGAGTCTTGACGGAGCGAGCCTGCTCTCAGGATCACGGGACAAAACGCTCAAGGTCTGGGACGCCGTCAGCGGAAAGTGTCGACTCACGCTCAACGGACACACCCGTATTGTCTCTTCGTGCGCTTGGAGCCCCGACGGAGCGAGCCTGCTCTCAGGATCAGAAGACAACACGCTCAAGGTCTGGGACGCCGTCAGCGGAGAGTGTCGATTCACTCTCAACGGACACACCGATTCTGTCACTTCGTGCGCATGGAGTCCCGACGGCGCGAGCCTGCTCTCAGGATCCAAGGACGGAACGCTCAAGGTCTGGGACGCCGTCAGTGGAGAGTGCCTGCAAACAGCCGTGACGTTTCCGGAGTCGGGTTGGGCCACGATCGACGAGCAGCAGCATCGCGTCCGCCTCGCCTCCCCCGAAGCCTGGCGCTGGCTCGGCTGGCTCATCCCCGACAGCACCACCCACCATCTCCGCCGCATCCCCCTCGAATCCTTCGGCCCCATCCCCGGCCTCGATTGACTCTACGCAGGCTGAGTTCTCTTCAGAATACCGTCCATTTCAGCGGAATTGAAAGCACGAACGGTCGAAGTGTGTACGTTGCCCAGCGAACCGAGATGAAGCAACATGGCTGTCGCGGTTTCGTCATCCGGAGCGTCGTAGATCATCACTCCGTCGTGGTCCCCCAAGGTCCAGTACATTCCCGTCACCTTGACACCCAACTTCTTTGCAGCCGTCTTGAACGCTGCAGCGCGATGCGTTGTCTCTCCAAAACCCTTGAATCCCTGCTGCGTGAATTTGATCGTCGTAATAAATGTCGCCATCGAGAATGACTCCTGAAAGACGTGAAGTGAAAGTCACAGTGTCAAGGAAGCAGAAATAATGCCAATCTGCGTACTTGTTCATTATTGGTCTGGCATTGAGTTTGCGTCACGTTTCCTCTGTAAAGAAAAGCGACCGTTCTTCCAACATGCACAGTGATGTGTGTCAGTCCGGGACTTGACTCGTGCGAATACGCACAGTAACAGTAATAGCCCAAGGCAGTTGAAATTTGATATGCTGTCGTGTTCCGCTAACGAACTCTTGAGAAAGACGATCATGAAAATCCACCGATACGAAAATCTAGCGCCCGATTCGCTTGCGAGACTGAATGATTTATTAGCCCACGGCTGGACGCCGGTCCGGGAATTCTGTGGTGCTACTCCAGACGGATCAGCAAACACTCTGGTCTTACTGGAAAAGGAATCGGCAGTCCTTGAATTCGCCGGGGAGAATCTGATCGACGGTGTGCCGGTAGAATTCCTGATGAATGTGATGTTGTTCGAGAATTTTACGTCTGAGGAAATTCGACAGGTTATCAGCCTCTGCCGGATCACGACTCTGGCACGCGGTGCGCAGATCTTTTCAAAGGGCGATCTTTCGGAATCTCTCTATGTTGTGCTCGCGGGGGATGTGGAAGTCGTCCTGCCGGAACTGCCAGTTGAAGAGAGTTCAATCGTGAATCTGAATCCGGGCGGCGTGTTTGGTGAGAGTACATTTTTTTCAGAGACATCTCATACGATGTCCGCCAGTTGTGGGTCCGATTCCGTCACACTCCTGTGTCTGAGCCGTGTCGCATTTAATGAAATC
Organism: Candidatus Kuenenia stuttgartensis; assembly: GCA_945861465.1. GTDB lineage: Bacteria > Planctomycetota > Planctomycetia > Planctomycetales > Planctomycetaceae > SXXK01. The sequence goes on along the minus strand of CAMAVB010000012.1, from coordinate 480 downwards.
TTCGAGACGAACAATGGCGTAGCTCTGAGGCTCGTGAACAACGTGGCGAGGATTCTTGCCGCCAGACTTCAGGAAACGGATCAGTGGGTCTGGAATCTGTTGCAGCAAAGCCAGTTTGCCAGAGTCAGTTCCAGTTGGCGTCGTTTTCGCCACCGTGTTGGTGGCACGGAGAGCGCCGGTGGAGGTTTCTTTGGAATCTGAACTGGCCTGCAGGAAATAGTGTGTAACCGTTCACGGCATCAGTTCTGTGGTAGTGATGGAGCGGGCTGTTTGTTGAGCTTCGCTTCGATAGTTCCACGCGAACGAGCAGTTGGCCGAGAAGTAATCGAAGTTCAGATAGCCCGCGAATTCCTCACCGACAAGTTCTTCAAGCACTTTGCGAGATCGCGTCGGAGCAATGTGAAACACCGTAAAGATGGCCGATGCGATGCACCAGATCCAGTGCTTCTTGCCGTTGTTTTTGAAACTCGTCTCATCGCT
>CAMAVB010000011.1 GCA_945861465.1 Candidatus Kuenenia stuttgartensis | reverse complement strand
TCATTGTCGGCGGCTTCAATCATCCGGTCGAATTCCTCGCCAGTGATCGGACGCCCCTTCATCAGCTTGCCGCCTTTCTTCGTCTGGCGACTCTGTTTCGGGAATGTCGGGACGGCTTTGATATACCCCTGATCCTTCGCCCACTTCATCGCCGTGTTCAGATGCTGAAAGTATTTCCGAACCGTCGCATTCGCAACTTTGCGTTTTCTGGCCAGTGAATGAAAACGAGTGATCCACTTTTCTGTGATCCTCGCCAACGTGTCAGGGTTCATCAGTTCCTCAATGACGTTCAGACTACCTTCGACGTTCGTGATGTATCCCTGACTGTAGTGAGCCAGGTAGTTTTCAGAGAAGTCCTCTCGGAATTGGTCCCACCGCATCAACCCCGGCGATGCAGTGCCACTGGCGTTGAGTTCGGCTTGCCATTCGCCTGCAGCTCGCTGAGCCGCTTTCATGCTGGTTGTGCCGCTGTTCTTTTCACGGCGCTTGCCATCAATCGGGTCGATGTAACGCAGGTACAGATTCAGCCCCTTGCGTTTCACCACAATGACGTTGATTTCGTCAGACATTGAATTCACTCCGCACTAAGTGACCGCACAAATGAAAGTCGGGAAACTGATTGTGCGAACCAGCTTGTCGGCCAGGGCAATTACTCCCGGCCTATCCCGCAGAACACAGTATGCCATCGCCGACAACGGAACTCAATCAACCCGCTGCGAGCATCATTTCGTCGGCTCAAATATGAGTCGGGATTTATTGTAGAACCATTCGGTTTCTGGCTGGTCTGGCAACTTCGCAGAAGCGTGGTTCCACACACGCCCGACCGGGTTCTCCATTTTTTCCTGATCGTCAACATAAATATACACAGACACCATTTTGTACTCCGCCTGCGGATGTCGTTCGTTGATCTCTTTGGCAAAGTGTCGCCAGACTTCGGTGGCAGCAGCTTCTACTATGGCTGGGTCCGATGTGTTCGTGTATTCAACGTCAACGTAGCGGTGTTCGACTCCGGGAGCGGTCTTAATATGAGATTCGGTAATCGTTGCCGGCCTCACGACAAACGGTCGGTTGGTTTGGTTCCACGACCAAGGTTGCTCTGCTTTCTCCCACGGAAGTAATTCGTACAGCGGATATCCACGTTGGTCATGGGTGGCTACGCCGTGCCTTTCTTCCGTTTGCCTGATCAGTTCCTTTAGTTCACCGTCAGAAACAATCTGCCCCGTGGCCGCAAAATCGCTGCGGAGTTGCTCCACACGGGGGTCACTCTGTGATCGGCTCCTGTTAAACACGATCATCACGATCATGCATCCAGTAACAATGCATCCGCCGAACAGATACCCGAGGCGATTATTATTCCTGGCCCGATGCCGGCTTGTGTTTCCAGTTGATGGTCGGATTTGAGGCAATCGTTCAGGCTCACTGTCGCATACGAAAGTCGTGGTCGGGATTTTTTGGGCATCGACTACTTCCGCAATCGTCGTTCCTTGTGGCGGTGGAACAACTTCGTTTTCAACGTCCGGCACGTGAACACTCGATTGGCATTTTGGACATCGCAAACGCTTGCCCGCGTTCGCTCGCGCAGTCGAGAGTTTCCCATTGCAATGTGGACACGTCACTACGATTCGGGAAGTCATGTTGGACATTTCATGTTGGCGAGATTGTTCATGTGACTCCAAGCAATCGCAGCAGCAACAGCACCCCGACACACTATCAACGCCCACATTGCAGGCGTCAACGGCCTACGTGCCTTTCGGGGTTCTGGTGGCGTTGTTGGCGGAGCATACGGATTCATGCGAGGGATTTTGCCATCGCTGTCGGCAGAACTCAATCAACCCGCTGCCATCGCTAGCCACAGCATCCCCGCGACCACTTGCTGTAATTGATCAGAGTTGAATGGATGTGCTCAGAAAATACACTGTGCTCTTCAGAATCAACCCAAGAGCCACCCAGTAGCCGATCTGATTCAACTTGTAGACCGCTCGCCAACTTTTCCATCCAGTACCCATACTGAAAACCACCGGTAATTTTCGAACCGACTCAAGTGTCTCCAACTTTATTGTTTTGATCATCAATGTCAGTCGAAGCGCGTTGTAAAGGGCGACACACACAAACGGAACAAACGACGATCCGTTGAAATAGTACCCCTCACGCCATCGATTGCCCCCATTCCAAATATAACGAAACAAAGCGGCAAGGATTGAAATCTCTTGCGGCTGTTCGAGTTTCAATTGTTCTCGCCATTCCTTTGCAGTTTGCTGAATCTTACTTTCGACAGCTGTCTTGAATGATTCAGAAGACACTATCGTGATGTGATCCGATTGACTCTTTGCCCACGCTTCAATTGAGTAGATTGCAGATTCTGTGTTGTCACGGACTCTTGATGCCAATGATTGCTGGACCAAAAACCACGCATAGGGCAATAAAAACACGAGAATGCTAATCAAGTGAATCGCACCCCAAAGTCCGCTAAACTCTCCTCGAAGCGTGGCCAAATCATCGGCGATTATGAGATCCATCATTTGCCCATGCGTTAAGTGGTCTCGCATGTATTCTGCAGTTGAACGATCGACCCTGGTTTGGTAGCACGTAACTCCTTCAAATACTACTGTTGAACGAACTCTGGTACCTGACAAGTCGGCACCGTTGAGGGTGGCAGCGTTAAGGTTGGCACCGTTGAGGTCGGCACGGAACAGGTCGGCACCGCTCAGGTCGGCGAGGCTCAGGTTGGCGAAACTCAGGTCGGCACCGCTCAGGTTGGCGAAACTCAGGTCGGCACCGCTCAGGTCGGCGAGGCTCAGGCTGGCGAAACTCAGGTCGGCACCGCTCAGCTTGGCATCCCTCAGGTTGGCACCGATCAGGTTGGCACCGGTCAGGTTGGCATCTCTCAGGTTGGCACCGATCAGGTTGGCATGGCTCAGGTCGGCACCGTACAGGTTGGCACCGGTCAGGTTGGCATCTCTCAGGTTGGCACCACGCGAGCCGGCACCCATCAGGCTGGCACCGGTCAGGTCAAAACGGACGTCCGGGTACTTCTCCAGAAACTCTTCGATTGCCGCAGCGCCCTGCCGCACAATCTGAACATGTTCCGGGTTCGCCATGTGCCTCGCCTTTCTTTAACAAGCAGTCTGCTACCACCACCGGTCGATTGTGGCGATGGTGTCTGACTCCGAGTGTAGCGGAATGATCAACCGAACAACAACGCCACCGCCGCCGCCAGCATCGTATGCCAGACAGCATCGACCGCCGCATTCTTCGTGAAAACCAGTCGTATCATCGTCGGGATTCCTATCGACTCAGCGCAGCGAGCCTTGCCGCGCGATGCTGTTCAATGTTTTCCGGAGTGATCGGACCAAGTTCGGCCACAGTGAGCGTTCGTTGCTCATCTGGTGGCGGGTCTTCAGAATCCAATACCGTCACCTTTCCCAAGGCACGATCGAGAACCAACTTTGCGGATTGCGGACAACCGTCTTTAGCCTGGCGTACAAGTGTCGCCACAATTTCCTGAACGGCCTCCGGGGTGACCGCCTGGACGAATGCCGCTCGCAGTTCCGCCATGCGTTGCCGCCGCTTGTGGCCGCTGGCTGCTCTGTTGCCCGGCCCGAATGTTCCATCAGGCAGGCGTCCGTTCGTGTCCGTTGCTACGGTGCTCATTTTTTTTCCTTTCGAGGTAGTATGTCGGTCCCAAAAAATCCTTTAGACGAATTTCGTACGAAACGTCCTCTGCGCGCCCCGTCCGGGGACCGGGAAAGTACCTAACACCCCCCCCTAGGGTCAAAAACACCAATGTTTTCACGCCGTCCCAAACGAAAAACACCAGCGTTTTCCGCACAAAAACAAGCCCGCGCTACTGACCGAAGTCGCGCCGTTGCCTCACGCGGGTAGCGGGTTTGCACCGCCGTAAAGGGCCACCATTTCAGGTGACAGAAGCGAACTGCGACACAGCGCCGCATCATTGCAGTACCGCCGTTTAGCTCATCACGGAAGGAAAGCTTCCTTGCCATCCTCGGCACGTCGCAGGCTCACATACTGATTCAGCGTCATGCTGAAACTGCCAGCTTCGTACTCACGTTGATAAGGAACATCGTCCGTCCCGATAACGATTTCAGGATCGCCCGTTGTCTTGGCAGGAATGAAGGGTTCGAGCCCCATTTCAGCTCTGCGGAGCGAAACGAATTCCGCCTCACTCATGTTGTATTCTGCCGCCTTAAACTCAGCCCGGAACTGTGCATCCAATGTGCTTGAACTCATCGAAACATTCTCCAAAAAATTTGAATCAGAAACTAAATCGCCTGGCGAAATGAACGGTCCTCCAGGCATCACACTACACTCGCAGTCATGCGTTGCTTGATTTCAGAAAAATCCGATTCGACTTCTGCCAGCCGCCGCTCAACATCAGCGAGCGTACGTTTTGAAAGTCGGACATCCTTGTTCGCTTCCCGCCAGACTCGCGCGTAGTGCTCAACATTTGACTTGTTCACGCTTGGATGGAACGCGATATCTTCGCCACAGATAGCCCATGTCGGTGAGTCGTTGCCGGACATTGCACCGAGTACGCGACCGACAAGACTCGTTGCCCAGGGCAATTGCTCGCCAGGCTGTAAGCGTGCGGGTTCGCCTCGTTGCTGACTGATACTCGAAACGACAGACGCCAAATTCTGATCTTCACGCTTAACCGCCTCACGCGCTGACTGAATCTCACGAATCATCTGTCGCCGAGATTCGCCGCGCTCTTCGAATTCATCGCGTAGGGCTGGATCCTGGCACGTGTTCCGAAGTTCGTTCGGAATCTCGTTGTTGATGTCGTTGTAGGCTTTCGCCACCTCGGCAAACGCCGCCTCAAACGCCCGGACGTAGCCCGGTGTTCGTGTGTGCGCGGCGACCAGACTTTGAGCCATCTTCAATTCTTCACCTGCGCGATCCAATCGCTTTTTTGCTTCGTCTCGATTCTTCAGGCGAGCCTGCAATGCGGCACGACGTTTCCGATGTGTCGCCTGTTTTTCTTTTTCCAATTCAGCCTCAGTCAGTACCGGCATTTTCAGTTCTCCAAAGTGTCGTCATCATCATCGGCAGACAATCCGCCGAGTTGTTTGTTCTCTTCATCACGTTGACGCTGCCGAACGTATTCGCCTGGCGTCCAGTCTTTCAGCAGCCCATCGCGCCGAGCGTCCAGGTACTCGCCAACAAATTGGCGGGTCTGCGGGTCGTCAAGATTGATAGCTTGCGTGATCATGTTTCTGATTCTCTCTGATTGTTTTCGCCGGTCGATATCGGCTTGTCCGGATTGCGTTGATCTGCACACCCAAGTCTTAATTCTGGACACCCGGCAGCAAACCACGCTTCAATCGCATCGCTACGCCACCGACGATGGCCGTAGACTCGCACGAACCCCGGAAGCCGCCCGGATGCCTGCCAATACTCTGCGGTTCGCTTGCTGATGTTCAGCAGCTCCGCCACCTGATGAACGTCGAGAAGTTTGGTCGGCATTAGTTGTTCCTCGCATCGAAAGCCGGTCGGGTTTGCTTCCAGTTGTTCGGCTGGCATCTCAGGAACGTCACCGCGTACCGAGCGCCAAGAAAGCACCCACGGCACATGTCGCGATTCGTCGGGTATGCGAACACGCCAAATGTTGCGGTTGGTTTCATAAGTGCGATCCTTCCAGCCAGTCGAGGTTCGGATTGGTGGATGTGGTGGATGTGGTGGATGTGGTGGATCTGTTTTCGCCGGATGACGGTAGCGCTATATCGCTATGAATTGCCTGAACATCTGTTTTTTTACACACACTGAGATTGGCCGTATGAGATACACCAGATCCACCAGATCCACCAAGGGACTGAACAAACCAATAGTTCGTGCCGCCTTTGAGAGTGCAGTCAAACGCCATTTGATCAACAACGCGATTCCGGAAGTGACTGAGACGAACGCCGAGCCGCCGATTGTTGACGCGATCGATATTGCTTTCGCAGAACACTTCGATTCCTTCACGTAGAACATCTGCATCGTCGGTGCCGTAGTCTTTACTTTTGCCCGTCGCAATCTTGAGCATGTCAGATGTTCGCAGTCCATGTGCATCCTGATCAACATGGTTAACCGCCATCAGCATCTGGCGGAGTGCTCCGGCCTCGCTATCGGATGTCGCCCGAAGTTCCGTCCGGGTTTCACCTGGATCCGTCAGGCCACACCAGACGATTGTGGCGCGGACCAAATCAGACCAGCCCTCAAACGATCCCCACGGCTTGAGTTTCTTGTCGGGACGTCCGGCAGCGATGTAACCGCGCAGGATCGTCAAAGCCGCCGTCAACAGTGCTGGTCGATTCTGCCGGACGTGTTTTCGGATGTCCGGATATTTGAAGCCTTCACGGTCTTCAGGATTTTCCAACTTCGATTCCAGACGGATGTGGCAGACTCGCCGGGAAGTATCCGCCGCCAGAATCACATTATTGCCGGACGCATACCACGTCATCCGTAGCGGTGCCTCAATCAATTCAGTGTGACCGAGCCGACGATCCTTCCATACTGTCCCAGTCAAAGCTGCATCAAGTGACGCGCAGCCGAAACGACCAGCGATATTGTCAATCAAAACGATACGGTCGGAATCACTCACAAGAGCCGTGATTCTCTTTCTGGCTTCCTCATCATTCTGCGGTGCCGTCAGTCGCGTCGCCTCACGTCCGGTCACAATCAGAGCGTTGATATCTGCCAGAAGTGACTTGCCGCTGCCTGGAATGTTCGCATCGAATAGAAACACCGGACCTGTGCAACCGCGATACGCTTCCCGCGCCAATGGCGTAAACAGACTGGCGAGCCATGCAGACTTGCTTCCACCATCGCGGAAAGGAAAGTCAGCAACCAAGTCAAACAGCATCTCCACAGCTCGCTTGACATCATCTGTTGACGGTGCCGAAGTGATCTCCGGGAATACTTCAGTCAGATCGACATACAAGGCGCTGTCAGCATCGTAGCCAGCAGACTGGAGAATACTGCCATCCGCACGCAAGACAGGACTGGTGACGATCCCGCGTATCGGTCGGATGCCTGACCAGGTACCACGCGCCAAAACAGCGTCGTAACACCATTTCGGAGTGCGCTGAAACGACTCGGTTTCTTCGCCGGTCTCTTTGTCCAATTTCAGCACGTAGAACTTGCATGTCTCGCTGATCAGTTCTCGAAGTGTGGCAAGGCTGAGATGCTGAATAATTTTGCGGGATTCTTCGCCGTCAACATGTTCATCGACGATAACCGCCAGACTTCCGTTGTGATCAAAAATATCAGTACGCTTGGCGAGCGCCTCAATCACCAGATCATTGACCGCTCTCTCATCCAGCGTCAATTCGATTTCCGGACGTCCGGATTCTGATTCCTTTGATTCTCGCTGCGTCCGTTTTTTCTTTGGCACAATCGCGTTGATTGTCTCGAAGTGATCGGGTAGCGACTTGAACCGATTGCGAAGCGTCGAGTGATCGACGTCGGCAAAATGTTCTATCCAGTCCGCTGCATCGCCTTTGACTGGAAGTTCTGGCCAGTCGTCTTTCAATTCAACGACTTTGACCGACACAACGGATTCGGGTAGCAGATCAATCACCAGTTTTCCGAATTCACGTCCAGCGTCGTCGTTATCCACGGTGATCGTCACACACTTGTCAGCCAAAACAGACCAGTCGGTTTTCTTCGGTGACATCGCACCCTGACTTGGCGTTGTGGCGACCAGTCCAATTGACCGTAGCGCGTCGGTAGTTTTCTCACCCTCGCAGACGACAACGCTACTGGCTTCAATCACCTCCGGCAGATGATACAGTGGACGCGCCGCCTTCATTGCTTTGCAGATCCAGCCGCCTTCGTGCTTTCGAATCTGCCGAGCCTCTTTCTTTTCAGGCGAGAACTTCCAGACGACAACCGTGAAGATGTGGTTTCCATCCTTGTCGTGGTATCGGTGAACTCGGTCTGGTGGACGCGGTGCAATGTCTTTCTGTTTCTCAAAGACAGACCACTTCACGCCATCAATCGCCGCTTCCTCGCTGTCGTGAAGTGTGGTTGTTTTTCCGTCAATCGTCACTTTTGGCTTCGGCTTGTAGGATGACGAGTTTTCAGCCAGACCAAGTTCCTTCAGGATGTCGCCCGTATTGGCCTGGCATCCATGACAGAACATCTTCCCATCTGCGGAAATGGCAAGACTGTTTGCTGTAGTTCCTTCGTGGCAGGGACACTTTGCACGCCATCCTTCACCGTCCTGATGTGGATCGCATCCGCGCAGACTCAGCGCGGAAACTATTGAATGTTTTTCAACCATCGGTATGATTCACTTTAGACCATTGAGTGCTGTTGATTCGCCGCCAAGCGAATTGAAAAAGAGAAGCCGTTGCGTTAGTACGTGACGGCTTTTTTATTGCCCAAAAGGCAACGTCTGCTGTGACTTGTCCCAGGGCATTGATTGCCGCTCTGTCGGCTTGTCATATTCCGGCATGTTGATTGCCGCGCGACACTCCTGGACAGTCTTCCCGAGTCGTCTGGCGATAATGTGCCACGAGACATTGAAGCCTCGCATCTGCCTGATATCTGCGATTTGTTCAGGCGTCAAAGGACACCATCCAGACGATCGCAGGACCACAAATAATCCGCTGGCTGTTCAACCATGTTGCCGGTCGTCGTCGGCAGTTGCAGCAGTCTCCCGAGATACTCGCAGTCGAAATGCAGCTTGCCTGCGATGTCTTCGAGCGTCCTGCCGTCACGCAGGGCCTGGTGGCATAAGTCGAGAGTGTCGCCGTCGAGATAATTGACTCCACTCATCGCGACACCTCGCTATCCGCTGCCAGTGTCCCGAGGAACTCGCTGAAGTCCTTCCCCCGAACAAAGCACCGTCCCGAAACTTTGACGACTCTCAGCCCCTGCTGCCGAGCGTGCTTGAGTGCATGACGTCCCCAGCCAGTTGCCCGCATGAATGCTGCCATCGGGTATACGCTGCCGTCGTCAATGGGCTGTAGCGTGTCTGCCGTATCCTGTTTCTGTCGCATTGATCCATCTCACAATTGAGTGATGAAAACGCAGTCGAATTGACTGCTGATCAATGCACGTTACAGGCAAAAACAAAGGCGTCCAGAACTTGTCTGACGCCTTTTTGCTTCGGTTCACGCTTGGTTCACGCTTGGTTCACGAACCACGATTTCGACGGCCTTGCAAACCAGCATTGAGAACTATCTCATCACGGCTCGCACGTGTCTTTGTGCCCGGTGGAAGGTGATCAACGTAGATTCGATAACCTTCGCTTCCAGAGAATTTGCAACGAATCGACTTGCCCTTCAGCCCGTTGATTCGATTGTGAAATGTGCGAGGGGTGATCGGTTTCTTATCTTTCCGTTCATGTCCAAAAATCACACACCATTCGATGGCAGGGCGAACATCGTCAGTAAAGAACTTGATGTTCCATTCTTCGGCAACTGCAATCTTCTCCGCATGTTCACGATCTTCGAAAAGTATCTCGTCGCTCAATTGGGCCCGGACGAGTGAAAGATGTGAAGCAAGGGGAAACTCATCCGGCGCGTTCTCAATTGCGTGCATGAACTTCGTAACACCCTTTACTGATGCCTGATGCTTTCGTAGCAGTTGAGATTGCTTCGGAATCCAAAAGTGTGTCGATGACTCTTGATAGTCCAACGTCCACGGATGAACTCGCCAATCGTCTGGGATGAATCGCGAGTAGGCAGCATCCGGTGCCAATGAACGAATCAGGCGTTGCTTTCGAAACGGCCCTTGCTGTGTGATCGTAAGCCGCAAAGCGCTTTTCGCAGCATTCGCGTTGAATGCCTGGATTTCTGACTGAACCCTGATAAGCCCATGTTCAGAGAAATACAGCAGTTCTAAAGAATGTGGCGATGAAGTATCCATCGGTCGCCACTTGAACGGCTCTTGACTTAACCACCACTCACACATGTTTGCGGATGGTTCACCGCCAATAGTGAAGGCGTAATCAGTTTCGTCGCAAAAGGTATCCATCGCGTTCGACTTTCCGTAAGTCGAGTCCGAAAGTAAACAAACGGGGAAGGCAGTTCGGAAGCTGCTTTATCGACTGGCCGGTCTATCCCCGATTTGATTTCGTTTCATTCACCTCGCCATTCACCTTTTTGATCAAAAACAGGCACCGAGGTGAATGGATCGTATTTTCAGAAGTGCTGTTTGTCCAGTGTTTTTACGCTGTTTCGACATTGGTTGAACACACTCGCGGCATTCGTAAAGCGTAGGTCGAAGGTTCAAGTCCTTTCGGCGGCTTGCTGAAAACACAGGGGAAACCGGGTTAAACTGGTTTCCCCTGTTTCGTTTCTGGCGTCCTCGTCACCTCTTTCTGCGAATTCGGATTCCCGTGTTTCTTCAGATGCCGCCTGCTTCGGACATTGTGTCTTTGGCTGTGATGGCGACTTAGAAGCTCATGGTCGTCTCAAGAGAGATGGCGGTGCCAGACACGGTAGAAGCTTCCCTCCAGACACGGTAGAAGCTCCCCTCATCGCAGGTCGCGGCAAGCCGCGAAGTCCAGCCCGGCAGGCAAAATCTGCAGAAATCGGCGATTGCACCCAAACGCAGGTCAAATTTGTCAACCGCTTGACGGACGATCCTCGCTCTGCCAATCTTTGAGTCTCAGGCGTTTTCTGCGGGTATCGCGGCTTTGCCGCTTCAGGAGATTTTCGGACATGTTCAGGGCAAGGGCAATTCTGGCGATGGCGACTTTGTTTTCCGGGGCCAGCGCGTCGGCACAGTTGAAAGATGGTGAGACGATCGTGTTTCTGGGTGACTCCATCACGCAGCAAGGTGCGGGCGAGAAAGGGTACGTGACTCTGTTCCGGCAGGCGATTGAAAAATCTCGCCCGGCCTCCGGCATCAAAGTCATCGGGGCTGGTATCGGCGGAAACAAAGTGCCAAATCTGGAAGCTCGGCTGGACAAGGATGTGCTGACTCACAAGCCAAACGTGGTCGTGATATATATCGGCATCAACGACGTCTGGCATTCGACGCGCGGACAAGGAACGGAAATCGGTGCGTTTGAAACCGGGCTGCGAAGTCTCATCAAACGCTGCACCGACGTCGGTGCCCGAGTTATCCTGTCGACTCCAAGTGTGATCGACGAAAAGCACGATGGATCAAATGCACTGGATAAACTACTGGACGAATACTCCGCCGTCAGCCGCCAGGTGGCGATGGAAACAGGCACGTCGCTGCTGGATCTGCGAGCCGCCTTTGTCGCACATCTGAAAGAGTACAACACAGCAAACGAACCAAAGGGTATACTCACGAGCGATGGAGTTCATCTGAACGATGCGGGAAATCGCTTCGTCGCAGTGAGGATGTTGGAAGCAGTCGGCGAAATTCCCGCTCGAAAGCGTGTCTTGCGGCACGTCGTGATTTTCAAATTCAAACCGGAAGTCACACCGGCCCAGCTGGATGAAATCAACCTTGCGTTTCAGAACCTGAAGATCGCGATTCCGCAGGTTCAGGATTTTGAACGAGGCATCAACAACAGCCCGGAAGGACTGAACAAGGGATTCACGCACGGCTATCTCATCACTTTCGCCTCGGAAGCCGATCGCGAAGCCTATCTGCCACATCCAGCTCATAAAAAATTCGTGGAACTGTTGGGCGGAAAGCTGGATGAACCGTTTGTGTTTGACTATTGGACGGTAGAATAAGGATGTTGCCACAAGGGAGGTTGGGCATGGCTCGTGGTTCAGGATCAAGAGAACAGGAACTCAACGATCGCTTTCAGGCATGGCTGGGAACGGCGATGATGATCACCGCGTCGATATTCGCCGTGCTGATTTTCTGTGACCGCATGGAATTCGGAATGTTTTCGATGCCTGCCGTCTGGGACACGAGCCGAGGAATGCACCTGTTCCTGTGCTGCGGCATGTTTTTGTTCGCTGCAATTCTGCTCAGATCGCCGCCGCAACCATCAGAGCCTGAATCAACGACGCCTCTGTTTCAAACCTGCGAACTGCTGACTCGACCGGGATGCGAATTGTGCGACGAGGCGATGGGGGTGTTGATCGAATTTAGAAATGCGCTGCCTGCCATCACAACCATCGATATCACAAATGATCCGCAGTTGACGCGACAGTTTGGCGAATCAATCCCGGTGGTCCTGCTGGATGGTCGGGTTTGTTTTCGAGGTGGCGTGGATCCGCTGTTGATGCAGCGAATTGTCGATGCCGCCCACACACGACAGCAGCACGCGCGCGACGCGGCCAACGAACATCATGATGCGTCGTCTGGCCTTGTCACGTCCTGATGCGATTCCATCTGTTCCCATGCCTTCGGCAATGTCATTAGCAGATCTGAAGCAATCATCCCGCGCTGGCCACGTTCAAAGGCTGCATAATTTCCGGCTCGACCGTGAGCATTGACAGCCAGAGCTGCAGCTTCAAACGCATTCATTTTCTGGCCCAGCAGCGAAGTGACAATTCCGGTCAGCACATCACCGCTGCCAGCGGTGGCCATTCCGGAATTTCCCGTGGCGTTCACAAACAGCCGCACACCATTCGTGACCACCGTCCGCGGCCCCTTCAATACCACCGTCAGTTCGTGAGTCCGCGCGAAATCAACGGACATTGCAATCCGTGAGTCTTCGTCTTCCGGGATCGAAAGTCGTGTCAGACGAGCAAACTCGCCAGGATGCGGCGTAATGATGCAGGCCGAGCCCTTGTTCCGCTTCGCCAACAGACCACCGATCGCTGCCGCATTCAGCGCATCCGCATCCAGCACCAGCGGCACGCGACAATATTCCAGCACCAGTGACACCAGTTCAGTCACTTCCGCGCTCTGGCCAAGTCCAGGTCCAATTGCGACCGCATCTTGCCCGGCAAGAAGTTCCTCAATGCGCTCCCGCGACACTGAGGCGAGTTGCCCGTCGGAATCCGTATCAAGACCAATCGTCATCACACACGGTTCGTACGCTGCGACAGTCATCTGCACGAACCGCGGGACTGCGGCGGTGACCAGCCCCGACCCCGATCGGAGCGCAGACACGGACGACAGACACACGGCTCCGCTCATCCCGATCGAACCGCCGATGATCAGCACTCTGCCGAACGTACCTTTGTGTCCATCCTGCGGTCGTTCCGGCAACTGTGGGACCTGTTCGATGCAGAATTGTTTTGACATTTGGTGAAGCCACACTTTGGGGGTAGATTGAGATTCAGCGGCACGAATGAGGACCGGCGCAGAAATAACTGTCGTCTTCCGGACGTGGGGCACGTTTTTAACGTGCCCAGCACGATGGAATCGTTTTGGCACGATGAAATCGTGCCCCACTTACTTCTGTCCCAGTCGTTAGTGCTGTCTTATACCATGCAATTCAATAACTGTCGTCCTGATCGATTAAGCGGCTCGCCGTGAGACGAAAATGCCGACATTGAAGACTCGTCTCGGCCGAGCAATACGGCGACTTTGTATCACGGTGACTCGACCATTGCGTCTTGCTGGCGAACCATTTATCCGCGAGGAAAAGCCAAGTAGAGGAGATTCAGAATAGAAACTGTCTTCCGAAGAACCGATGATGTAGCCTGAGCCGAATTTCGGTGTGGCGAGTCGGCATTCACCTTCAATTTGAGGCATTGAATTTTCATGACCAGCAAACAAGTGTTCGAATTCGAACTCACCGCCGACGTTGTCATTATCACTCCCCACGGTCCTTTCATGGAGTTCAGGGACAACGACATCCGCAATGCCTACAATGAATCTTACAGACTTTTGAACGAGCCCGGAATGCGCCATTTGTTAATGGATTTCTCTCAGTTGGACTATTTTGGTTCGACCTTTGTCGGCATTCTGGTTCGTCTCGCCAGAAAAGCACGCAGTAATCAGGGTGAGGCTGCATTGTGTCATCTGTCCAGCAACATGCGAGACATGATGAAGACACTCATGCTGCTCGAAAACTCAAAGATCGACTTCGCATTTACGTCCTTTCCGACCCGCGAAGCCGCACTTGAACGACTGGCAGAAATCAGCAAACCTCATGTCTCATGAGCTCGCAAAATGTGTTGCAAGGTTGTCGAGTGTCGGAATGTCGGAGTGTCGGAGTGTCTGATCGCCAAACTCGACAGCTCCGAAGCCCAATGGCGTGGGCTTAAGAACTTTCTCTGCCAGCGCCATTCCACTCACAGAGTTTCCGCCATGGGGCTGGCGGACAGCGGAGAATTTCTCCTGTCCGGATGGAAACACCGAAGACCAACCGATAAAATCACGATTATGAAACCAGCTTCCATCGTGTTCGTTGTTTCGGGTCTTATTTGTTTTTCGCACTCCGTTGCGCTGGCTGATCCTCCGGAGATATTTCTGTGGCCAGACGGCGTGCCAGAACCCGTCGTGCAGAAGGATCCGGCTGAACAGACGGTGACGGGATCAGACGGGTTGACACGACGATTTAATGTGTCGAGTCCTCGGTTGTTTGTCCACGTACCGGAGAAGACTGAAGTCACGCGTCGTGCAGCGGTGATCGTTGTGCCAGGCGGCGGATTCGCGAGACTGGCGGACGAACATGAAGGCAGTGATGTGTGTCGGTGGCTGAATAGCCACGGGATTGTCGCCTTTCAACTGGCGTATCGTACGCCAACGAATAAACAATCTCAACCTGAAGCAGGACCCGTGCAGGATCTGCACCGCGCCATCAGACTTGTAAGGCTGCGTGCGGCAGAGTTTCAGTTGGATCCCGACCGCATCGGTGTGATTGGATTTTCAGCGGGAGGTCAGGCGGCATTCGTGGCTGCGGCCAGCCAGCCGACGGATGCCGAAGCAGGGTCGGGTATCGCTGAGTCATCGAAGCCCAACGCGGTGCTGTTGATCTATCCGTGGAGGATCTGGGACGACGAACGCAACGCAGTGCATGGAGCGGCAACTCTGGACGCTTCGTTTCCTCCCGCGTTCATCGCGCAGGCGGTCGATGACAAATCATCGTCCGCCGCCGGGAACGCCCGCATCTTTCTGAACCTGACAACGTTGAACGTCCCTGTGGAGTTTCATGCGTATGAAACAGGAGGTCACGGATTTGGCATGCGCCCCCGCGCTGGCGCACCGGGTACACGTGACTGGCAGAATCGTGCGGCTGACTGGCTGCAGTTACGCGGCTTCATCGTGCTGTGAGCGGCACGGAGCACGCATTCCTTAAGCTGCCTGTTTGGGACCTCCTGTGGCTTTGCTGGCGATTCAGGCGACTCACGCCCTGACATCTGTCCCGGATGCCGGGCCTTTTCCGCTTTGCCGGCCGGTTCAACTGTAACGATTCTCCCATCTTCACGGCACTGCGCCCGATGTCCGTTGATGATCGGCGGATTCTACGGAATTCGATTTGCATTGGCTTAAACCGCAGATCGATACCCCGTGTGGAGATCTCTCCGTCTGGCGCTGCGTACGATCACAGACTCTCAGAGATCGCCAGCGGTGGCTCATGGAAGACAAGCCGCCTGAACTCGGAATTCGCAAGCAGTATTTCGCAATTGAATTTGTTGTGAATTCGGAGATATCAATTCAGTTCGATACGGAAGGATCCGTGCCACTAGATGTAAAACTTTCCCCGGAGAGTCGGTTGATGGCGCGACGTTATACATCTGTTCTGTCTTCAATCGGCATGTTATCCATCGGTCTGGCGATCGGTGGGCACCTGGAATCGATTCGGCTGACGCAGTCTGCGCGAGCGGTCAATGAGGAAGGAAACTACGAAACCCGTGTTCCGGCCAGCGCTGCGACGCTGGTGGACAGCGGCAATCACCTTGCCGACATTGCCGACGCTGTCATGCCATCGACCGTGCATATTCAGGCAATTCGCGTCGAAGCGGAACGCAAGGTCGAAGAGACCGGTTCCGGCGTGTTGATGCGAAGCAAGTCTGTTCGCGGATTGTTCGTGATCACCAACAACCACGTGATTCGTGATGCAGAGAATCCAGCCATCGATATTGTCCTTGCCGATGGTTCCACGGTTCATCCGCAAAAAGTTTACCGTGACGTCGAAAGCGATGTTGCCATTATTCAGATTTCAGACAGTGGCCAACCGACCGCGCGCTGGGGCGACAGCAGCTCTGTGAAAATAGGGCACTTTGTTCTGGCCGTTGGAAGTCCCTTTGGACTCAGCCAGTCAGTGACAATGGGCATCGTGAGTGCTAAAGGTCGGCGTGACCTTTCACTGACATCCGATCAGTCAGTTACGAATCAGGACTTTATTCAGACCGACGCCGCCATTAATCCAGGCAACAGTGGCGGCCCGCTCATCGATATCTACGGCAGCGTTGTCGGTATCAATACGGCAATCGCGTCCAACAGCGGCGGCAATGAAGGGATCGGGTTCAGTATCCCGAGCAACCTTGTGCGACACGTGTTTGATCAAATGGTACAACACGGCAAAGTTCGTCGAGCCTATCTGGGGGTCGAACTTGATAACAACTTCACTGATACGGCAGCTCAGCGACTTGGACTGTCCCGAGCTCTGGGTGCAAGAATTGTCCGAGTCTACTCACACAAAACGAGTCCAGCGATCCTCGCCGGGCTACGTCCGGATGACGTGATTGTCTCATTCAACGGCGTCAGTGTGATCGACGAAAATCATCTGATCAACCTTGTGAGCCTTTCAGATATCGGCTCATCCGTCAAGATGGAAGTTTATCGTCAGCGTCAGAAGGTTCAGCACACCGTGCTGTTGACTGACCGCGATGACTATCGCACCGCAGGACAGGCTGCAGAGACGTTCATGACCCGGTAGGAGTCATGGGGTTTTGTGCAGTTTCATGTAGAGCTGCTGAACTTCACGGATGCAGCACTGTCCATCGACGGCGAGAAGTTGACAGCGGGCCTCCGGTGACTTCGACTTCGCGAGCAACCCCCGAATTCGCAATGGCGCCGAATCCCGCGAATCTGCATCGACGTCGTCCCACGTCAGTCCGAAACAGGCACAAATCGGCGCGTCGATATCGTAAGGATAAACGGGCGATCGCAGCTCATTCACCAGAACCGACTGTTCGAACATATTGAAGTACGCAACTTCGCAGACGGGTTGACTGCAATACCATGCCGAATCCGCCATTCGGGATCGTACCGATGCCTGGATGTGTGTATCGAGTGGACCTGTTCCCACCGGCGTCCCCGGCGTCCCGCAGCGAGGACACAACACGCGCCCATCTGCATCGGGTTCACGCACGAATGCTTTGTTCATGGCCAAAGTTCCATAAGCAAAACTACAGGATTAAGGACCGGCGCAGAAATAACTGTGGTCTTTTGGACGTGGGGCACGTTTATAACGTGCCCGGCACGATGGAATCGTGCCCCACTTATTTCTGTCTCAGTCCTAAGCGGCGCACTCAGGTTCACAGTGCGTGTTCAGCGGCCAACCAGCCACTGGCGATGCTGTCAGGGATTCCGACGCCCGTGTAGGCACTGCCGGCCAGGTACAGTCCGGGCGTGTTCTTCAACAGTGATTCTATGCGGGCCACGCGATCGAGATGTCCGACGTGATACTGCGGCATGGCGTTGTTGTAACGAATCACTTCGCTGAACATCGGCTCGGCTTTCATCCCGAAGATCGACCGCAATTCATCGTTCACAAATCCGGAGATCATCTCGTCGTCGTTGTGCAGCAGCTCAGGCTGCAACGCGCCCCCCACAAATGTCCGCAGGAGAATCTGTCCAGCGGGTGCTCGATCCGGGAACTTACGACTGGAAAAACTCACTGCCATAATCTTGCGCTTTTCAATCGCCGGTACGACGAGCCCGAATGCGTCCAGGGGATGATCGAAGTCTGACAACCGATGGCCACTCACCACAATCGCACTGGATGCGTATTCAATCTCCTGCAATGCGGCTTGTAGTTCAGGACTGATGGCCGCGCTGAGAATTCGGGCGGCAGCATGAGTTGGCAGCGTCATGATCACGGCGTCGAATGCCATCGGACGCTGATCCCGCAATTGAACGCCCCACTGCGAAGCGGACGCTGGCAGCCGTTCGAGAGCAGTGACTTCCACACCCAGTTGTATTTCGACCTGTCGCGACTTTCGCAATGTCCGCTCAATCGCCGTGACCATATCGCTCAGACCACCGGCAGCCGACGCAAACAATCCGTAGCGGGCTCCACTGCCGGAGGATTCGTTAACGACACTATGTGATTGTGGGGAACGATTTCGGTCGATTCTCTGCTGTGCCATTGTCGCACGGATAACGCTGCCGTGAGACTGCTCCATCTCAGGAAAACGGGGCAAGGTGGCTTTCAGACTCAGCTTCTCCGGATCGGCAGTGTAGATTCCGCCGACCAGGGGTTGCACGAGTCGTTCCAAAGCCTGTTGGCCGAATCGTCGCCGCACGAAGCTGGCGAGGCTTTCGTCTTCGTCGGTTGTGCGGCGTGCAATCCAAGCTTCACTGAGCAATCGCAGTCGGCCCGCGATGGACAGCACCGGAGTGGTCAGAATGGCCCATGGATTTGAGGGAGCCATCAACATGAATCCGTCAGGTACCGGCAACGGTTTTCCGTTTCGCAGCACCAGCGATCGACGAAATCCAGCATCCGTCGGGATCAATTGATCTGTGAAGCCGATCTCTTCACAAAGTTGAAGCGCGGCAGGTTTGTTCGTGATGAAGGAATCCGGACCGAGTTCCATCAGGTATCCATCGGCGGCCTCGGTGCGGATAATACCGCCCAGTCGTCGCGAAGATTCCAGCAACACAACCTGCACGTTGTTCGAACGTGACACCAGTCTCTGAGCAGCCGCCAGTCCGGTAATTCCGCCGCCGATCACTGCGACTCTGAACGTCTTTGACTCGGTCGTGTTCGACGCAGATTCCGTCACCGCCTGCCCCCGAGGTCATGCACAAAATCAACCACGGCCCGGACATGATCCGGATTCATGTCAGGCATCACCCCGTGGCCCAGATTGAAAATATGCCCTGGTCGTCCGGCGGCCAGATTCAAGACATCTGCCACACGCTGCTTCAGCACGGGAAGATCGGCATAGATGGAAACCGGATCGAGGTTTCCCTGGATGGCAACATCGTGTCCCAGTGTCTGCCATGCCTCGTCCAGCTGAGACCGCCAGTCGATTCCCATCACATTCCCTCCCGCAGCACGCTGCAGCGGAAGCAACGCAGGGTTTCCGTTGAGAAAGTTGATCACCGGCGCGTGGTCTTTGACCGATTGAATCAGCCGCTTTGTGTGCGGCAGTACGTAACGGCGATAATCGGATGGTGATAAACACCCCGCCCAACTGTCGAAGACCTGGACGCACTGACAACCCGCCGAAATCTGTTGTTGCAGATAAAGGATGACGGTATCGACCAGACGGCTCATCAGCACATTCCAGGCACTTTCATCGTTGTACATCAGCGACTTCGTCCGGACATAATTCTTCGAACCTCCGCCTTCGATGCAATATGAAGCCAGCGTAAACGGTGCTCCGGCAAAACCGATGAGCGGAATATCGCTCGGCAGCGCGCGACGAATCAGGCGAATGGCCTGAAAGACGTAATCCACGCTCTCCATCGAATCAAGTGCATGGAGTCGATCGACATCTCGTCCGGTATGAAGCGGATTGTGAATGACGGGTCCTTCGCCTTTCTGGTATTCCAGTTCCATCCCCATGGGCTCCAGGATCGGCAACAGATCGGCAAACAAAATCGCCGCATCCACCCCCAACACCTGCTGCGCAGTCACTGTCACTTCGCATGACAGTTCAGGCGTCTTGCACAATTCCATGAATGTGACTTTGCTGCGGATTGCCATGTATTCGGGCAAGTATCGCCCGGCTTGGCGCATAATCCACAGCGGAGTCGTATCGACCTGCTCGCGGCGAACTGCTTTCAGAAAGCGGCTGTTGTGAAGCGCGTCAGTGATTGTCATTTGAAAATGTTGAAGCCTGTTGAGTTCTTGATCCGCGACGCAAAGATGATGGACTCTCCGAAGTTTGGCGAATCGCATCGCACTCTGCAACAATGGCGGAAGGTCGCCGAAGTCCCCTGACTTATACGTTTCATTCAGAACAATGGATCATCCATTGGATTTTCCGGCAAAAACTGCTGCAACTTCATTGCGGGACAGCCGCCGAAAAAATCCTGATACTTGACACATTTCAAATTCCCACTTGATGTTCAGCAGCCATTTTTGACGATTCTCGGGCGGAACACGACTCAGGGTAAGCCAAATTTGATCTGGACGAATCAACCCATGTTCTCCAAAATTCCCGGTCGTGTCTTCTGAATTCTCGATACTTCTACCAATCTGGGGCATTCGAAATCCTCAATCATGAATGAACGTTGCGATAGTTTGGAGACTCGAGGAAGGCTAGAATGGGAACGTTGTATTCTTTTGGGAACACAATGGCGTAGTTTAGGAATTCTGTTCCGGACTACAGCAGCTGCCGTGCGCCTGTTATCATGAATCTGCGGTGGGTGAATTCGGGCTTGGGTTAGCTGGGATTGCCTGCGAATTCGAAATTTCCACGTCAATCGAAGGCGTTTCGATCGGGTTGTTGTCAATCCTGGTCGCTTTTGTCTGTTTAGGCAGGATGAGATCGGATGACTGATTCTCCCTGTTCGAATTGAAAATCTGACTTCAATGGGTGCGATATCATGCTGGGGAAACTTTTTGCTTTCGGTCTGGTTACCTTTGCGATCTGTACGGGGAATTCGACTGCTGTAGGTCAAAATTCGTGGGCGCAGCAACTCGTTCAACCGCAGAAACTGGACTTTGGCGTCATAGCCGCAGGTTCTGAATCACTCAGAGTGCTGACCATCGAAAACACCACAAACTCTGTGGTGCATATTGTGGGAGCGACTCCTGGGTGCCAGTGTGTGATGCCAGGTGAACCTTCGCAGCACCTCCTGCAACCGGGTGAAAAGTCAACGATCGAAGTCCGCATGAATACTCGATCGTACAGGCACCAGCGTGATACATTCCTGAACGTCACATTTGACGCTCCCCGGTTTGAGATCGTTCGGATCCCAGTATCCGCGTACATTCGAACCGACGTGGTATTTACGCCAGGCAAGATCGATTTCGGTTCAACCGAGGTGGGTACCGGCGGCGAAGTGACCTGCAGGATTGCCTACGCTGGCCGCGCGGACTGGAAGATTCTCGACGTCAAATACACGAACAAAGACCTCAATGCCAGTCTCAAAGAGGTGGAGCGAAATCCTGGCCTTGGAACTGCGGATTTTGAGTTGACAATGACCCTGGCACCGGGGGCTCGGCCAGGCAGATTCCGTGAAATCATCACGATTGTGACGGACGATGCGGCCAGCCCGAATGTCCCATTGATGGTTGAAGGAATTGTGAAGTCGGACATCACGCTGGCGAACGACAATGTCAGGATTCGCGATCTGAAACCTGGCGAAGTGACGACCGTGAAAGTTGTCGTGCAGGGCACGAAACCATTCGTCGTGGAGGACGTGGATTGTCCCAAAATGCAGGACTGCTTCAAAGTCAAGCTGGATTCGACAGAGAAGAAATTGCAGATTGTTGAACTTGAATTTACGGCTCCCAACACTCCCGGAAAGTTTGTCGAGGAACTCGTCGTAAAGATCAAGGGCCGCGAAGAGACGTACCGGTGTACGGTCAGTGGCCAAATCCGCTGAATGTGTGCCATTCCCAGCGGGCAACGGAATGGCCCTCGTGCTACGTCACTCTTGCTTGGATGGATTGGGTGGCCGTGTCTGGACTTGCCTCGGTGGTAGCTGCGTTTGGTTCAACAACCTGCCCGGCAGCCAGATTCGCTTCCACCTTGGCAGTTGCTGGCCATTGGTTTTAAGGTGACATGTGCGGCCGAAGTAGTTTTGTGCCGCGTTCCTTGACGAGCTGCTCAAGAATCTGCCGGTCGGTCCGCCCCTGTGCGATCTGTTCGGCGATCTCAGTGCGCGTGCGTTTGGCCAGTCCACATGGAGTTTTTCCTGCGGCATCGCAGGCGGCAAGTGTGTAGAAATGCCCGGCGCACATGTCGTGCATGCCACAAGTGCAGTAGATCACGGACATCAGCCAGTCCATGCGTTCTGCTGACGTCCGCGACTGGTCAATGCCTGGCAGATCGCGAGGAGCGATGCGGGTCGGCACTGTGGAAAGTTTGACCAGCACGCGCTGGCCGATTCGGAAGTCTGGAGGCATCTCGCTCTCAACTTGCAGGAGCACCTGAGTTCGCTCCCTCCACGGTCGCAATTGCCTGACAACCGCAATCACTGACATGTTGTCGGCCAGTGTCAGCGTCAACGTATCCCCGCCGCGCAACGCTCGACCCCAGAGCATGGACTCATGGTCCAGCATGAGTTCGATCCGTTGCGGATCCTCGTGCTGAAATACCAATGTTCCTGGCAGGCCATCGTTCGTCCAGCGTTCCACGAGTCCGGCCATTTGAGTCTCGCGACGGTGCTCAAATTCAGCAGATGTCAAGGCCAATCGTGTGGCGGTTTCGGTCGTCTGATAGTACAGGAAATCTCGCACTTTCAGGCTTGCAAGTGAGTCGGCATCTGGCAGTCCGATCGTACGACTTAAGGGCTTACCGCCACGTGCCATTGTCAGAGTCACTGAAGCAGAATCGTCTGACTGGCGATCAATCATGCTGACGCTTGATGGTCCATACAATTCCTGTTCACTCAACTCATCCGCCAGCAACGAAATTGACTTCCCATCGTCACTTTTGCTGTACCAGACCCAGACTCGATCGCCAACAAGAAACTGGTCCAGTCGCCCCCACCAACCGGAACACCACACTTCGGCCCCGGGCTCAAGTGTTCGCACTGCGGGTGTAGTTTCGCCTTCAACCTGCAACGTGACCTGCTGATTTTCGAGATCGATTCCTGTCAGTATGGCGAAGTGACGAACGGAGACATCCAGATTGCCAAGCGGACCGGCGGGCTCGGATACTTTATCCGTGAGTGGCTGATAGTCGGCGACGCCATGGCCAGCTTCGTAAAGTTCCGTCTTTGGATACTCGGAAGACCACGCAAACCACTTAACCTGCGTACTGTCCAGCCATGTCAGGGTCCATCCCGTCAGTTCTCCGTCAATTGCCCGGCCCGCCACGTCCCACTGCGAACCACTTTCGGTGTCGGTGATTCGCCCGTCCGATTTCTCGCTGCGCTTCAGTGTCACGGGCCGCGATGGAAGTTCCGCCGCACCAGCAGGTAACGGGATTCCGACGTCCGGCGGTGACACGCCGTGCTTGTCGGGCTGCGGAGCCCGAAACTTGCGTGGCTGATTAGCAACGGGACGATACGCAGCCGCAGAATTCGACATCGGCTCCCAGACTACGACGATTGGTTCGCCATCGATCTGATCAACCACGAATCCTTGCTTTGCCAGGACGGATAACGGATAAGCTTTTGCCGACTTTCCGGTCCAGACACCCAGCACAACTTCATCGGCAGTGAGCCGTGCATCAAACGGGCCTCGAGTGCTCACTGAATCCTGATTTGGATCGGAGGGCAACGGAACGGATTGATATTTATCAAACATTCTGTACGCGACAGCGTCCGGATAATGCTTGAGCCAGAATCCCCAATCGCTGGGCAACGTCGGCACAGGTTCCAGGCGGGTTCCCTTGCCTGGACCCGCGAATGCTTCCCCGCTGAGGCAGGAAAAGAGCGTCCCGTCCATCCGCTCCATGACCATCACGCCATTGCGCCAACCATGAAAGCTGAATTCGTACGACGGTGCGTAGCCACGCACAAATCCGGCATCGGAGTCGTAGACAAAAACGCCGTAACTGTCGCTGATGACGCGCCACTTGTTGAGGAAGAAGCGATGCGGGATCGCGCCCCCGTTCGAATAACCTCGAATCCAGCACAGAACACGATCATCATCCTGCAAATCCCCGGCTCGCAGCGTCGCTTCGTCGCGGCAGTGCGAACAGTTCGGATTCACCAGCGTCGGAAATGTTTCTGGCTTTGTAATCAACGGCAGATCAATCGTCTTGTCATCCGCACTGACAGCGCTGACGAAGAACACCATGTTGAGGAATAAGACGAATTGCATTCTCAATCTTCCTTCGTTGGAGTGGTTGACGCAACGTAGTACTGTGTAAGTCCGAGTCAGTCCGAGTCAGTCCGATAATTGATGTGTGCCACTGGCTCTGCCAGTGTTTCGTGCAAATGGGCAGCACTGGCAAAGCCAGTGGCACACAACCCATTGATGAATGCATGACCGTTCAGTAGGCTTCCAGACACCATCACGGTTTCACGATGGACTTCCCCGCCTGAATCCACTGATGAATCTCTTCCTGGAGTTCCTTTCCATTTCGATTCATCGCGTCGTTGTGCCCCGTGCCTCGGAAGAGCACAAGTTTCTTTGCGACTCCGCTCTTTGATTTCGCCGGAGTCACCTCCTGTAAACGCTGGGCGAGTGGCAGTGGAACAATGGAATCGGTCGTACCGTGAAACTGCAGCACCGGACACGTGACGTAAGGAATTTCCAGATCCGAACGATAGCGATCGATCAACAGAAACCTGACAGGCAGCCACCAGAATCGATTGCGAGCCGTATCCAGCATGGATGAAAACGTGGAGACCAGAATCAGCCCTGCTGGCTGTTCACCGTGTTGGCAAACCGTTGACGCGAGTTTGACTCCCACGCCACCTCCCAGCGATTCACCAGCGATCACGATCTGATCCGGTCTGTACCCCAATGTCTGCGTGGCGTACTTCCATGTGGCAGCCGCATCTTCCGTCAGAGCATTCTCAGACGGCTGCCCTTCGGAATCTGCATAGCCGCGATAGTCGATTGCCAGGACATCGACGTTGATAGAACGGAAAAGTTCGTACCATGACAGCCGTCGCGCGCGATGACTGCCATTGCCGTGGAAAAAGAGCACTAGCCGATCGCCGCGATTCTTCTCTGCCTGCAGAAACCAACCTCGGATTTTTTCATTATCGCCGGACACAATCTCCACATCCACCGCTTTTGAAAATTTCCCTGTCGTCACAGGAAACTCAGCCACAGCCAATTGCACCGCGCGCCCGGCAGGATACATCAACGTTCGCTGAAACCATATGGACAAGGCGATCACCGCCAGATAAAACAGCAGGAAGTTTTTTGCAAAATGCATGATGCGGTCTCGCCAGTGAAGTAATTTCGGCATCGCATCCTGTTACTCGGTGGCGCTCGATTCAAGAAACCTGGCAAGCTGATGAAAATCGCTGCCCGGCGGAATGAAACGCACCACGGTCACCAGTGTCTTGGGATCCACAAGATTTTCGAATGGCACGAAATGCAGATCCAACTGGCCAGATACCGATACCATGACGCCATTATGATTCTTTTCGCACAACGCTCGGTAGGCCCCGACGCCCAGTTGACTGCCCAGCATCACGTCGAAAGCGTGAGGTCGGGCACAGCGGCATTCGTAACCCAGTTGAAGTCCAATTACTTTCCGCTTCAGGCCAGTCTGTTTCTGGAATTCTGCAGACACCTTTTTCGCAAACATCTTTCCCAGATCCACGTTAGCGACGGAAATGTGCCCATGGTCATCGCGTGGAACGTCCTTCAGAATGTCGTCGGAGAGAAACTCTGCCAAGCCTTCGGCCAGGACGACAACGCCGTACTCTTTGCCCTCTTTCTCCTGCCGATGCCGCATCATTCGTACAATCTTCTGGATCACCATTTCGGTGTCCATGACCTTGCGTTTTGGCGTTGATTCAGACGACAGATATTTCCCGTGAATATCTTCGACACTCAACACCATGTTCGCTTCGCCCGCGATCGCAGCACCGTAAGCCAGCCACCCCGCGCTGCGGCCCATGCTTTCGACAATGAAGTAGGACCGAGCTGCTTCCGCATCGGCGTGCAGATTGCGGATCTCGGTGCCAAGTGTTTCGACTGCCGTAAAGTATCCGAACGTGAAGTCGATACCCATGTAATCGTTGTCGATCGTCTTCGGGACATGCACCACTGGCATGCGTCTGAGCTCGCCCGGCAGACGATCCTGATACATCTTGAGCTTGTTTGCGGTCTTGAGCGTGTCGTCGCCACCTATGGAGACCAGCGCATCCACGTCAATGGATCGGAGCGCGTCGTAAACACGCTTCATGGGAGCGGCCTTTTCCGGATCATCCAGATGTTCCGGAGCCGTGATATGCTTGCCCGGATTAGCTCGTGCCGTGCCGATGATAATTCCCTCTTTACTGCGCGTGCGGCGCAGGGACGGCTCTGTCAGATTCTTGTAATGTATGCCTTCGACCAGCGGAGTGGCGGGTGAATACTCCATCAGATTTGAATAGCCGTACCGAATTCCGACGACTTCAATTCCGTGACGAATAAAGGAAATGGCACAGGTGGAAATGACCGCATTGGCTCCCGGAGCCGGACCGCCGGCAAACAACAATGCGACGCGTTTGATACCGTGGGACATGATCAGGGTTCCTTGAAGATCTCGAATTTGAAATTTCAGATTTGAAATTTGAAACGTTAAAGCCGTGGTCGCAGACTATCTAAAATGTGCGTTCCACAAACGTCGTGTCGATCGAAAAGTCCACGAAGTCGGCATGGTTGAACATGCGTTTCGCCAGCGGCAGCGTGGTGGCGATGCCTTCAATGACAAATTCACGCAGGCAACGACGCATGCATTGAATGGCCTCATCACGAGTCGGTTTATGCACAATCAGCTTGCCGATCATGGAGTCATAATACGGACTGATCGTGTAACCTTCGTAAACATGTGAATCAAATCGCACGCCAGGTCCGCCGGGCAGGCGCAGCCTGGTGATCGTCCCTGGACTGCCGCGAAAATTATTCTCCGGATCTTCTGCGTTGATTCGCAACTCGATCGCGCAGCCGGTGTGGCGGATGTCAGCCTGAGTGAACGGCAGTTTTTCTCCAGCCGCCACCAGAATCTGCTGCTTGATAAGATCGATGCCCGTGACAAGTTCCGTCACCGGGTGTTCGACCTGAATTCGGGCATTGACTTCGATGAAGTAAAAATTGTAATTCTTATCGACAATGAATTCGCATGTGCCGGCATTCGTGTAGCCGGACTCGCGGACCAGATTCACCGCACATTCGCAGATGCGCTGGCGGACTTCTTCCGGCAACTTCGGAGCCGGGCTTTCTTCGATCAGCTTCTGATGACGCCGCTGCATCGAACAGTCGCGTTCAAACAAATGCACGACGTTGCCATGATTGTCGGCCAGAATCTGCACTTCGACGTGACGCGGACGTTCGACATATTTTTCAATATACACTCCGGCATTTTTGAACGCCTTCTCCGCTTCTGCTGAAGCCGCCTGCAATCCCGCACGAAGCGAGATTTCGTTGCCGGCAACACGCATGCCTTTTCCGCCCCCTCCAGCAGTCGCCTTGATCAGCACCGGATAGCCGATGCGATCCGCCACCTTCACCGCTTCATTCACATCAGAAACCAGCCCGTCGCTGCCGGGCACGCAAGGCACGCCCGCCCTCATCGCAATTTCGCGAGCGCTGACTTTGTCGCCGAGCTGCTGCATGGCCAGCACTGGTGGACCGATGAATTCAATGTTACAGCTGCGGCAGACTTCCGCGAAGTGAGCGTTCTCGGCAAGGAATCCGTAACCCGGATGCACCGCCTGCACGTTGCCGATTTCTGCAGCGCTGATGATGCGGTTGATCTGCAGATAGCTGTCTGATGCCGGCGCGGGGCCGATGCACCACGCTTCGTCCGCCAGCTGCAGATAATGGGAGCCGCGATCGGCTTCGCTGTAGACGGCAACCGTTTCGATTCCAAGTTCGCGGCACGCGCGAATGATTCGAAGGGCGATTTCGCCGCGGTTCGCAACCAGAATTCTTTGAAACATGTGATAACCGTTGTGAAGCCTGTAAACGTGAAACTGACGCTGTCCAATTACCCTGGTTCAATTCGAAACAGCGGCTGACCGAAACCTACAGCGTCCCCGTTCTCCACAAGGATCTCGACAATGCGTCCGGACTGTTCCGCCAGAATCTGATTGAACACCTTCATCGCTTCGATCATGCAAATGACCGTATCCGGTTTGACCACTGTACCGACGGAAACAAATGGCGCGTCTTCAGGGCTGGCCGCAGAGTAGAACGTCCCCACCGTTGGTGCGTTGATGGTCACGCCGACTGGAGCTGCTGCCGCAGGAACAGCTATCGGCACGACTGCTGGAGCCACTTGTGCTGCCGTCGGCGGCGTGGCATAACCCTGTGGCGATGCAGGCTGAGCATAGGCGACGCGCGGGCCGCGGCGGATTTTCCAGGATTCGTCATCGTTCTGAAGATTGATTTCAGAAACGTCGAATTTCTCCATCAACTGAAGCAGTTTTCGAATCCGGTCCAAATCGAAAGAATCGCTTTTTTCTTCGTTTTCCACAGGTCTTGCCATTTCAAAATTTCCCTCCAGACGTTTCCTGCAACATCCGTTACGGATCAAACAAAAATGGATGCAGGATCGTGGAATGCTGCGATTTATGCAAGGATTGGGACGAATACCTGTTCGAATTCCCGCTCAAGATTCGACAAAACTTCGCTTCCATCGTCTGTGACCAGAATATCATCTTCAATTCGCACGCCGAATTTGCCCGGCCAGTAGACGCCCGGTTCCATTGTGACGACCATTCCTGCTTCGAATTTCCGCTCCGAAATGGGACTCACACGCACGGATTCATGAATCTCAAGTCCGAACCCGTGGCCTAAACCATGTCCGAAATATTTCCCAAAGCCCGCCCGTTCAATCAGGCCCCGGGCAATCTTATCGACGTCCGCACACTTCGCGCCAGGTCGAATTGCTTGAATCGCGGCTTGCTGGGCGGCAAGTACAGTCTTGTAAACCAGCTCCATCTGCTTCGTCGGCTTGCCCGTGATGAACACGCGGGTCAAATCACTTCGGTATCCCGAATCTGTGGACGCGCCCCAGTCGATCAGCAGCACTGGGTGTTCAGCGACGCGTCGCGTCCCTGCGTGTGCGTGCGGCAATGCGGACGTTGGACCAACACCCACGATCGGTTCGAATCCTGTGCCGGCCGCGCCGAAACTCCGCATGGCGGCTTCGAGCAAATAGCGAATCTCCGTCTCAGTCTGATCAGACCGAAGGGAACTCCGCACGACTCCGATGCCACGCTGAGCATACTCAATCGCAGCACGAATCTGTGTCAGTTCCCACTGGTCTTTCACTTCGCGCAGCAATTCCACGAGACCACTTGTGGCGACCAGCGTGGCCTGCGTTATCTTTTCCGACAACGAGCCGTGCTGAGCAACGGTTGTATGATCCGCTTCGAAGCCCACTCGCTTCGATCTGGCTTTCGCGATCACCTTTCCTGCAAGGTCATTGATCGTGCTGCCAGAGTCACGAATTTCGACGTCCAGGTCAGGGCACTCATCCGCCAACTGCGTTTCGTAACGAGTATCGCTGAGCAAAACACAATTGGTCAAACTCAGAAACAACCACGAAGAATCCCCGGTGAACCCCGTTAAATAGCGCACGTTCGCCAAACCGCTGATGATCAGGCCATCAACTTTCAATTCAGCCTTTTTTAATGCTCGTCGCAACTTCGTGCGGCGTGCCTGATAGTTTGGAGTCATGGAATTCCCGAGGCGTATCTCTGGCAGGCAAACGACTACTTCGCGGCTGCGAGGGCTGCGTCGTAATTCGGATGTTCGGAGATTTCGCCGCAGTACTCGGCGTACTTCACGTTTCCTTCAGCACTGATCACAAACACGGCGCGGGAGAGGCAGCGGTCGAGCTTGCCGCCGCGGATCAGTACTCCATAATCTTCACCAAACTTTGTGCAGCGATGAGCGCTCAGAGTCTTTACTTTGTCAACGTTCTCAGCACCACACCATCGCTTTTGGCCGAACGGCAGGTCCATGCTCACAACGAGAACTTCGACGTTGGACAGCGTGGCTGCCTGGTCGTTGAATTTCTTTGTTTCCGCGTGACAGACGGGTGTGTCGAGCGACGGGATGGTGGCGATGATCCGAATCCTGCCGTTGCTGCTGGCAAGCGTCACTTCTTCAAGTGCGCTGTTCTGCAGCGAAAATTCCGGTGCCTGCGAGCCGACAGCAAGTGCCTTGCCAGCAAGGTCTACGGGATTGCCCTTCAATGTGACTGCACCTTTTCGAACGTCCGACATGGATTTGATTCCTTCGCGTGATAGCTTCATGTCCACAATTTCGACAAACAACCACGGAGATTACCGACCCAAGTTACCGACTTGCAACCCAAGGGCCTGGCGATCTGCTGTGAGTGTGATATCCGGCATTTTTTTTTCATTGCGGAATTCCAAACTTCAAGTCCTGGCGGGAATAGTTCACAATGGCGGTCGGGGGCGCTGCTCAGCAAGCGTTGGAAATCTGGTTTTCGTGAGAAGATTCCTGCCCATTGGCTGCAGACTGCGAGCCCCGGTTCCGGCACAACAAACCGGATCTAACGCCCTGCGACCAATTCGGTTGCGGGCGAAGCCCGTTCCATGATTGCCTGGCCGTGGTTGCAGGCCAGGTTGTTTTGTCGAAAGTCATCATGCTCTCTCAGACTGTTGAATATGCGTTGCGAGCCGTTGTGCATCTGGCCATGCGGGCTCCCGAACCACAGACGACGGCCGCGATTGCCGAAGTAACGCAGGTGCCGCTTGCGTATCTGTCGAAAGTGCTGCAGGGACTGAAAGAAAAGAACATCGTCCGACTTCAACGAGGAATCGGCGGCGGTGTTTCACTCGCTCGGACACCGGATGAATTGACGATTTTCGACGTGGTCAACGCAGTCGATCCGATCCAACGCATCAACCAATGCCCGCTGGACCTGAAGTCGCACGGCACTCGATTATGTGCATTGCATTTCCGCATGGATCAAGCGCTGCAATCCATGGAGGACGCCTTTCGCGCGACGACCCTGAGTGACTTACTGCGCGACGAAAACCCCAGTGTGCCGTTGTGCGACAGGCGAGATCCGTAAGACTTTGTTCATTCCTCACGCATTCGAGCGGAACACAAAACGGCAGGGGGAAAAGTATTTATGGAACGAGCGTGTGGGTTCAACTGCGTTCCGCTTGCCGGGCACCTTAAGCATTGGTGCAGAAATTTTTTAGTTTAACGGCGAGCCGTAGGCGTAGGCGGAAGCACGCTGGACTCGCCTACGCCTACGGCTCGCCGTTAAACGATTTGTGCCAACTTACTTATGCACCAGTGCTTATCAACGTGCCCCACGTCCAAAAGACGACAGTTATTTCTGCGCCGGTCCTAACCGCCGCCGCGTCGGATTTCTGAACCGGAAAATCGGATTTCGAAGCGGTAAATTCGCTTGGTCGAACAGGAGATGCGTCCTGTTTCGAGATTCACGCTCAGCGGAACGTCAGCGCGATTCACGTTTGCCACTGCTCGATATCCACGTTCGGCGAAAATGTCGATGACCATCGCCAGAGCCAGCGGATCGTCGAACAGGGGGTCTTCTGAATTTACGAACGCCATTCCGGGGATTGCATGCCGAATGACAATCGGAATGAAGCGATCTTCGATCAATCGGATCACGTTTTGAAACAAATTGCGGTGCTCGAACTGGTAGCTGTCCATGCGACGAACAAGTTCCTGGCGTGCGTGTGTAATGAGGTCGCTCGCGAGGGGCAGGTGCCTGACGGCATCGTGCGTCTCCGGATCAAGTTCCAGAGAAGACTGGTAGTCCAGTTCGTTCCGAATATTTCGTTCAACGCTGTCGATGGACCCCTGCGCGTTCACGAAGTGATAGTGATAGAGTTCCTTAAGCGACTGCAGCGCCTCCCATGTTTCCTCCTTGAAGACGCGGTAACGCCGTCGTGCGGCCTCCGGATCCATGTCAGTAGCTCTTTCTTCCCGGAGTTCGGTTCCTTCCGCAATTGCTTTGGCGTTCAATTCTGCGATTTCGCGGCCCCGACTTAACTGACGATCAATGCTTGTCTTCTCGTCCACAAAAAGCACCATCACATGAATGGTCGGCTTCCGGAAATTGATCGCCAGCGGTGTTTCGCGATACTCGCGGCTGAGCTGGTTCATCTTGAGGACCAAAAGATTGAGGCATTCCACCTGGACTCGCGTGCGTGGAAAACCATCGAGTACGCAGCCGTCGCGGTACTCCTTTTCAAGCAATTTGCGGAAGACCAGTTCCACGACTTCCCGGTCACCCACCATGCCACCCGCCTGCTTGATGCGACACGCCTGCGGAGTACTCAGGAGAGAACTCACCACAATCGGTTCGCAGGTCAGATCGCGCGCCTGCATGATAAATCTTGTGTTCGTTCCCTTGCCGGCTCCGGGGGCACCACCAAGCAAAATCAGTTCTTTTGAAAATCTCAGATTCTCGTGTCCAAACTCAGCTTCAAGTTCATTCCACACGTTTGTGAAAATCACCTGAGCATCCTTAACTTCGAGGTTCTCGACGGATTTGGCGGTGCTCGGTAATGTGTCAGGTTGCTTGCCCATTGATGATCCAGCGAGGGGTCATCGCTGATCTCCCTCATTAAAAAAACTTAAACCGTACCGTATGTTTCAAACGCATTTGACTGATTGTTGCAGCGCAAAGCAATCAGGAGCACTTGCAACTTTGACCGGATTCACCGACCATGAGAGTTCGGAGTGTATTCAACGCGGAAAGACGAGCCATGAAACCGGATCCGCTGATTTAACTCAATTCAGTTTGAAAAGTGGAGTGATTTGTGTCGGCGATGGACTGGACACTATTAAAAACAGTGTTGAACGAGAACGAATCGTTTCTGATTTCGAGTCATGTGCGGCCCGATGCGGATGCCCTGGGTTCCGAGTTAGGTATGAGGGCAATCCTGCTGGCGATGGGCAAAAAAGTGACCATCGTCAACGCCTCTGCGCCCCCGGCAAATCTGCAATTCATGAATCCGCCCGGCGTGATTCTGAAGCTCAATGACACTGTCACCAGGGCCGCGATTCCGCAGCACGATGTCGTCATTATCGTCGATACGAGCGCCTGGCAGCAACTAGGATCGATGGCCGATGTCATTCAGGCGTCTGCCGCCAAACGGATTGTGATTGATCATCACGTCAGTTCCGATGATCTGCAGGCACTGGAACTGAAGGACATCGAATCAGCCGCGACCGGCGAACTGATTTGTGAGATTGGTGAAGAGTTCGGAGTGACGTTTGATGCGGAAGTGGCCAACTGGTTGTACGCCGCAATTGCCACCGATACGGGCTGGTTCCGATTCCCTTCCACCAGTGCAAGGACGATGAAGATTGCTGCGCGGCTCATGGAATGCGGAGCCGTTCCGCACGATGTCTACAAGTTTGTCCACGAACAGTCTTCACTGGCTCGAGTGCGACTGGGAGGCCGTGTACTGGCACGAACGCAGTTGGAAGCCGAAGGGCGCCTTGCATGGATCTACGCAGACAGCAAAGATATGGCCGAAACGGGTGCAGTCCCGTCTGATACTGAAGGACTGGTCAATGTCTGTCTGACGGTGGGCGGCGCTGAAGCGGCCTTTGTGGCCGTCGAGCTCCAGACGGGACAAATCAAATTCAGTCTTCGAAGTCGAATACCACACAACGTCGCCGCAGTGGCGGAACAATTCGGCGGAGGTGGCCACAAGCTGGCATCTGGTGCCACTTTGCCCGGGCCCCTACCCGCCGCCATTGAACGCATGAAAGCGGTCTTCCTGGATCGGCTCGGTGCCAAGGCGCAGACGTCCGTTCTCTAGTACTCTGTCCGACCATCAACTTCGGGTTCAGGTTCGTACATTCCTGGCCAGTCTGAGTTTATTTGCTGCCGCAAATCATCACAATGGGGAGATTGGATTGAGTCTGCTACCGAAATCAGCCTATAATTTTGCCTTGCCGCAAAACGGAGTAGTCGCAGTCCAGCAGTAATTCATCAACAGGAGTCATGCCGTGAGATTTCGATCAAGAGGAAAATCCGGCGTAGAGTCGCTTGGGCGCAGTCAACGTCGAATGACTCTGGTCGTGGTTGGCATCGGGCTGGTTGTGTTGTTACTCGCGGTCACGGGCAAGTCGAGTTTCGTATCAGACATGTTTTCGAACACGCGCGTTAGCGTCCCGAAGCCACCTGCCATCAGCGAAAGTCTGCTGGCAAAGAACACGCTGCGTTCCGATGAATTCCTGGTCGTGCCGACCGAAGTCAGTGAAATTGCCAGTCAGTATTCGTCACTGCTCGATCGCGAAGGCATTGCAGAAATGGAATCCGAATTGCAGACGGATGTCACTGGGACTGCCGTGATTCCGCAGGTGTTGACGCGCACGATTCGCGACGATGTGCTCGGCGTTTTGACCTCCGAGATGCCTGCGTGGTTTGGTACTCTCCGGATGTCGCAGAAGCTGAAGAAGAGTGATTTGCAGAAGCTGCCCGAAGCGCAGTTCACACTGTTTATGGATTCACCGCAGTCATGTCGTGGCCGGGCTTTCACGTTGCGAGGGCGGTTACGTCGCCTAACGCCGTTTGCGGTCGATCAGTCATCGGAGTCATTCGGAATCAAGTCGGCGTACGACGCCTGGATTTCAACCCGCGATTCTGGCAACCAATTAGTGCATGTTGTCGCAGTTTCCGCGGATGCTGGTCTTCCAAATCCGGAACTGGAGGGTGTCGAATCGCCGGACGTCGAAATGACAGGATATTTTTTCAAACGTGAAGGATACGCAGCGGCTGGAAAAACGGGTGAAGGCGAACTTGGGTTGACGGCGTTGTTTCTTGCCGGTCGCATTCAATACCTGCCACCTCGGGAATTTATCTCCCGCGCGGCAGAAATGACTCCCTGGATGACATGGATCGGGATCGGCGTCTGCTGCGGGATCTTGCTTTTGGTAGGGCAGTTTCAGATTGCCGACAGCCGATTTCGAGAGACTCGAACCCATCAACTGACGACGCTGCCAGTGCGAGCCACCTTTGATGACATCGAAGTCCGAACAGTCCACGAAGCGTTGCAGGAGATGCAGGACTACGCACGATCATCCTCGCCCGACACCGGGCTGCTGACGTAGGCGAGGTCGCTCCGCCGACTCGCATTTCTGTCAACGGCCGCCCCGGATGCAACGCAACTTCACTCTGGGCCACGGCTCGCACCGCTCTGAGCGAGCAAGTCAGAACGGGAGAATTCGTAGTGCATTTTTTACCACGGAGGACACGGAGGACACGGAGGAACACAGAGGAGATACCAGAGCAGTGAGTCACCCGCAATTGAAAATTGTGCAGATGTGCCAACTACGATTTCTCTGTGGTACTCTGTGCCCTCTATGGTCAAACTTGTCTTCTATTTCAGTCGAAACGCTGATTGCGCAGGAATTGCAGTGAAGCCAAATCCACAGGGATCCTGCCACCATGGTTACGGCGCGAATTGCGACGGTTCTCCCGTGCGCCTCGCGACGCAGCTGACGCTTAGCAGTCCCGCTAAGCTCAACATCTTTTTGGAAGTACAGGGCCAGCGCACGGATGGTTTTCACGAACTGGAAACTGTAATGTTACGCACTCAATTCTGCGATCAGTTGACTTTTCAGCAAACGTCTTCGTCCGAATTGACGTTGAGCCTGAGTGCAGCGACACCCGCTGGCCTGCGTTCCGGTATCCCGCTTGACGAAACAAATCTCATTCTGCGAGCCGCCCGAGCGTTGCAGAAATCTGTCGGCAGAGTCTGCGGTGCCCACATCATTCTGCACAAACGCATACCGCCCGAATCGGGACTCGGCGGCGGATCGAGCAACGCGGCAACGGCGTTGCTCGGATGCCGTCAACTGTGGAACGTAGACGTTTCCGACGACCAATTGCACGCGATCGCCGCCACGCTGGGCAGCGACATCAATTTTCTGCTCAGCGGTGCGATCGCCGCCGTCTGTCGCGGTCGAGGTGAAATCATTGAACCGATCCAGCTGGCCCGGAAACTGTACTTTGTCGCACTCCGACCACGCGCAGGAAATTCGACCGCTGCCGTGTTTGGACAGTCAATGATTCCAGCGGTGCCGCGTTCATCGAAGCCACTGGCCGATTCTGTCGCGCACGGCATCGGGAATCTGCAGTCGCTGATCTTCAATCGCCTGACGGACGCCGCGTCAAAACTCAATCCAGCCATGGCCGCGCTGTTAAGGCAAATCCCCTACTCCGTACACCGCCCCGCGTTCATGTCAGGCAGCGGATCAACGGTGTATGTGGTTGCCACAAGCCGCCCTGATGCGCAGTCGGTTGCCGATCAGCTCAAAGATTCCTGCCGCCTGCCAGTATGGATTCTGGAATGCGGGTAGCGGGGGGGAAATGAAAATCGATCCGGGGGCAACATTCCCGGGTCGCTCGTGCTCGGTCGGGGCTGCGATCCTGCGATCGAGTGCTCTGGCAGCAATGGAGCAGGGCACTGCATCAAGCTGCTGTCAGGGACAGCGCAGACGGCGGGAAAATGCTATCTGCCAGCACGCCCGTGCTGTCACCGAAAGATGTTTCCGGAATTCCCATCGCGTGCAGAATACTGAGGTACAGGTTACACATGATTGTCGGATCCTGACACCAATGCGTTCCATGATTCAGGCCCATGCCGGAGCCACCTGCAATCAGCGTCGGCAGATTTGTGGGGTTGTGAGTTGTGCTGCAGCCGCTGCCAAAAAGCACAATTGAATTGTCGAGTACCGTGCCTTGCGGATCGTGGTATTGCTGAAGTTGGCCCAGGAATCTCGCGATCTGTTCACTGAGGAACAGATCGTACTTTGCAAATTCCAACTGGCCGTCTTTGTCGCCCGCGTGCGAGAGATTGTGATGAGTTCTCGTCAGGCCCAGCTTCAATGGAAACGTGTCGCTGATGCCCATGCCGTCTTCGCGGTTCAGCATGAAGGCGACGGAACGAGTGACATCCGCATCGAAGGCCAGTGCGATCAGATCAAACATGTTCCGATAGTACTCGCCTGGCTCACTTTCAGGAGTGACATCCAGTTTGAGGTGCGAGAAATCCTGCGACTTCAGCGGGATATCGATCCACTTCTCAGAGGCAGTCAAACGCAGTTCAATCTCGTTCAGCGATGTCAGGTACTGATCCATTTTTTCGCGGTCCGAGCGTCCTAGCTGCTGGTTCAGAGTTTTAGAATTCTCCAGTACCGCAGCGACAAGTCGAGTACGTTTCTGCAGTTGATCACGCTGGGCAACTGCCGAATCCTGATTGCTGCGAAACAACCGGTCAAAGATTCGCTGAGGACTGTTTTCGGCGGGAATTGGTTTGCCTTCGAGATTATAAGAAATCGTTCCGGTTCGAGACAGAAATCCGACTCCCGCATCAATTGAGAGCACCAGCGACGGCTGGCGACAATCTTGTTTCGTGTGCTGGGCAATCATCTGATCCAATGAAACCGAGTTGTAAGTTCCCGGCTTGGAATTGTGGAGTGATGCTCCCGTGAGCCACATGTCTGAACACACATGCGGATCGGCTTTTGTTCCAGACGGATGATGGAGTCCCCCCAGAAAGCTGAGATGATTACGAAACGGACTCAAAGGCTCCGTCGATTTGCCAAATGTGAAGTCACGGCCGGTTGTTTTCGGAAACCAACTCCATTCATCAATGCCGTTGGCCGGATCCGGCAGACACATTCCGTTGGCTGTATACATCGCACAGAAGCGGCGCGGACGTTGCGGGACTGCTTCGTTTGCAAACAGTTCCAGTCGAGGCAGGATGAGAGTGGCCCCCGCCGCTCCGTGCAAAAACTGCCGGCGATTGATCGTACTGATGAGTGGCACTGTTCGACTCCTCGTGTTCGATTCGGTCAATCTCGTTCCGGGGCTCCAGCCCTGGAACGCACTGCCCCGAGGCTCCTGCCTCGGGGATGACACCGGAGGCAGGAGCCTCCAAAGCAGCGTGTTCCGAGGCTGGAGCCTCGGAACAAGGGTAAAGAGAATGGTTCACATTACGGCTTTTGGACGCCAATTCTGAGTTCCCAAACGTCCGCGAACACAACTCGGTGGGCTGACGCCCTGCCGCTCGCCGTGACTACTTCTTCAATCTCGTTCCGGGGCTCCAGCCCTGGAACGCACTGCCCAGAGGCTCTTGCCTCGGGGATGACACCGGAGGCAGGAGCCTCCAAAGCAGTGTGTTCCGAGGCTGGAGCCTCGGAACAAGGGTAAGGCTGGAGCCTCGGAACAAGGGCAATTGGCACATCACTTCTTTAAGAACAAATCACTCTGTATAACAAATCGGATCAGATCCTGCATGCGGTAGCCGTTTGGTTTCAGCCGTTTTCCCTCTTCCTTCAGCCATTCCAGTTCATTGTAAGTCAGACTGCGGCCGGTCGCGTAACAGCTAAGATGCTTCAGGAAGCTGAACGCTACCTGATCGATGCGGTCATTTGCCAGATAGGTTTTGAGAGCTGTCAGGTCTGCCACCTCCGTCCCGTCGGGTAGCGTTGAAATGGCGTCAGTGGGTTCTTTCTTGAATCGGCCACCGGCATCGTATTGCTCAAATGCGATTCCCCACGGATCGATTCCCGCGTGGCATTTCGCACAACCTTCCTGATTACGATGCCGCTCCAGCTTTTCACGCAACGTGCGTTTCGTACCATCGTCTTTGAGCTGAGGCACATTGGGAGGCGGATCTTCCGGTGGTTCGGCAATGATCCTGCGAGCCAGCCAGGCGCCTCGTTTGACCGGATTCGACTCGCGACCGTCGGACAAACCGGCGAGGATACCCGCTTGAGACAGCAGGCCGCCGAGATTTGGCGACTCGTGCCTGATCGCCACAAACTGCAGCCCGCTTTCAGACCGATCGGCAAGGTCATAGTACTTCGCCACGGTGTCGTTGGCGACGACGAAATCCGATTGCACAAGGCTTGCCAATGGAAGATTCTGATCGATCAGATATCGCAGAAACTGCACAGGTTCTTCGCGAAGCTGCGTCCGAGTGTCTCGGGTCAGCAAAGGATACCTGCCACGATCAATTTCGAGCACGTCGAACTTGTCGAGACTCAGCCACTGCGTGGTAAACTCATGGAGGAACTGTTCAAAGCGAGGATCCTTCGTCAGTCGGTCTGTTTGTTCGCACCGCATTGGATGCAGCGTCCCAGCGGCTGCGGCGTCAAGTAGTTCCTGATCGGGCGCCGTGTTCCAGAGGAAGTACGAAAGTTTGGAGGCAAGTTCCCACTCGGTCAGATCTTCCGCTTGCGGGCCAGCGCTGTTTTCGATCAGAAACAGAAACTGCGGTGACGTCAGCACCACTAACAGCGCGTCCTTGATGCTCTGTTGAAAGTCTCCGCCATCTGAGTACGAATCTTCCCACACATTGACCACGGAAGCCACTTCGCTGTCAGTCACAGGTCTGCGCCAGGCTCGTGTCATGAACGATCGTATGACCTCGCGAGCATAGACTGGTTTGTCACCGCGATGAGGCGATTCGATGAAAATGCTGCGGTGAGTTGCTGGTGGCCAGTCTTCATAAAACGGGCCTTCGAACTCCACCGAATGGATCTTCAGACGCGGCATCGGTCGGCCATCGGTGTATTCGCTGCGAATCCCGATCTCGCGAATACCGGCCAGATAATTCACGTTATTCTTTTCCACCGCGGGGTACGGGAAATCGTTAATGGCTCCCGTGAAGGTAAATTCCTCGCGCTCGATCGACGACACGCTCTGTGGCTTGCCGACAGGATTCAACGTACTGCCACAGTGGCGTCGCAGACCAACGTGTACGCCGACCAGCGGCGATCGCTTTTCAAACGCAAGGAAGCTCATGCCGTGGTCACTGTCTTCGGTTACTTTCGAAAGCACCACCCGGTGAATGTTCGTCTTGTCACTGTGCGACGCGGTGATTTTGAGTGGTCCGTCGTTCAGTCGCACAAGAACGATCGCATGCTGTTGTTCGACCCCGGCAACTTCGGGAGCGGCATCCTTCGAATGCATGCTGTTGATCAATCGGGAAAAATTCCGATCACCAATCTTCAGCCGAAGTAAGTGCGACGGCTCATTCATCACACAAGTGACATCGACCTGGTAAATTCCCGGCTGCTCGATATTCATGTCAGCGTCGTTCGATTCAGACAGGGCAGCGATCCTGATCCTGGCAGACTCCTCCGGATTCTGAATCGGAACTCCAGCTTCCATCAGCATCCCATCGCGGTACCGAGACGCTGCGACGGTCACACGAAAATCGCCGTGGTCCGGAAGCTCACGCAGCGAGATCTTGAAATTTGCCATCGGGCCATAGGTATTGGACTCACCAAAGATTTCAGGACTCGGGATTGCAGGCCGCAGCAGCAATCCGCCCGAAACGGACTGATACGGTTCGCCCAGCGGATAGCCTTCGGTGCCGCGCACGCAGGCGAAGACCGCGTGATTGAGACTGTCAAAGTGCTTCCACTGCCGAATTGTGTCGTTGCCGACATAGCCTTCGATAAAATCAAACTCTGTCTGCATCGCAAACGGAGCAAACGCAAACGGTTTCTTCGGCTGCAGTTCGGTCACAAGGAAATCACGATTGTCGAGCAGCAAATTGTTGGCGCCAAGGATCAGAACATCAGGGCATGGAATGGGATTGATGCCTTCGCCCAGATCCATGCGAAAATTCTGAATCACCGGCTTGGAGTCTTCATCCACAATGCACAGATCGAGTGACTTCTCAGCGATGTCAAAATAGTATTCCAGCTGGAGCGGCGACAGCCCCAGCACTTGCCCGTTGTTGGCAAAACCCTCCTTCGATACGCCATCCGGCGGGAGCACTTCCGACAAGTTTTCTTCCAGCTTCAGCAGATCTCGCATCGTGTTTCGATACTGCGATACGGTCAGCCGACGCACGCCACCATTCTTCTGCGTGTCGCGGGACTTTGCGACGTTCATCGCCTGTGCGATCCAACTCGACAGGAACTCCCGCTCCTTTGTCGTCAACTGCTCCTCGTCGCCCGGCGGCATCGCTCCGTCATCGACTTGTTTGCGAATGTCTCGCCACAGAAACAAATGCCGATCCTGAACGGAACCATCCAACTGATCCACTCGAATACCCGACTTCATGGTGTCCGCGTTGTGACATCGCAGGCAATGCTTCTGCAGTAACGGCTGAACTTGTTCAGCGAAGGATTCTGCAACGGCGAGATCCGCAGAATTCTGTTCCGGTGCGGAAGCCGTCTGAGCGACAGTCACGCCAGCACTCTGCCAGGCGGCAATCACCGTCGCGATGACAGCATGGCACAGGAATGAACATTGCGGATCGACAGGCATCAGTTCCTGCTTTCGTTCCGGAGTTTTGAGGAGAGATCGTGGCAGGACTGGAGTCCTGAGAATTTCAGGAGGCAGTCCACGACGGATTGTCGGCGCAGACATGGAGGTTACATCCGTCAGCCGCGATTCTCAAGCCCTAAACGGCACTTACCACCGGCTGGCTCTCTCATTCCGCCAGGGCTTCGTCACCGCGATGTGCGATGCGCAATGTGCAATGTGCAATCCGATTAATTCACCAGGGTTGTGCTTGATCCTGCGGCGAAGCCAGACTGCGACAAAAGAACGGCTTGCCCAGCGTTTTGAGTCTGCCTCAGGTTCACATCAGGCTTTCACCAATTGCTCCGCCGCCAATTCCTGCAACGCACGCTTGTAGTCCACCGGCATGATTTTGTGGAATTGCCGGAGTGATTTCTTCCAGTGGTCGAGAATGTGCCTGGCGACCGCCGAACCGGTATGGTGATAATGGTTTGAAATCAGAGTTTCCAACTCCTGAATGTCCGCCTCATTGGTCATTTCTTCCAGTTCCACCATTTCCAGATTGCAGTTCACCAGGAACTTCCCATCCGGATCATAAACGTACGCGACTCCGCCGGACATCCCGGCAGCGAAGTTGCGTCCTGTGGGCCCCAGGACGACAGCACGACCTCCGGTCATGTATTCCAGACCGTGATCGCCGCAGCCTTCAACCACTGCGGTGGCTCCTGAATTTCTAACGCAGAACCGTTCGGCCGCGATACCGCAGAAGTAGGCTTCGCCCGATGTCGCTCCGTACAACGCCACGTTGCCGATGATGATATTCTGGTCGGCGACAAAACTCGCTTCCTTTGGCGGATAGACAATCAACCGCCCCCCCGACAATCCCTTGCCCGCGTAGTCATTGGTGTCGCCTTCGATTTCGATCGTCACACCATGTGCGAGCCAGGCACCAACGCTCTGTCCGGCGGAACCCTTCGCCTTGATATGAATCGTGTCCGACGGCAGCCCGTTGGCTCCGTGAGCACGGCTGACTTCATTGCTGAGAATCGTTCCGAATGCGCGGTCGATGTTCTGAATCGTCGTATCGAAGCGGACGTGCTTCTTCTCTTTCAGGGCAGGTTCACATTTCTGCAGCAATTCCATATCGCGTACGGCGTCGAGAGAATGATCCTGATCGATCGTACAATATGTCTGCACATCGGGATGCGGCTTCTGTGCCGGAGTCAGAATCGGGGACAGATCGAGCAGATGCGCCTTCCAGTGAGTCACGGTGCTGTCCAGTTCCAGCATGTCCACACGACCGACCATCTCGTTCACAGTGCGGAAACCGAGTTCGGCCATGATCTCCCGAGTTTCCTCAGCCACCATGAACAGATAGTTAACGACGTGCTCGGGCTTGCCCTGGAACTTCTTACGAAGCACGGGATCCTGAGTCGCAATGCCGACCGGACACGTATTCAAGTGACACTTCCGCATCATGATGCAGCCAAGCGTAATCAGCGGCGCGGTGGCGAAACCGAACTCCTCAGCCCCCAGCATCGCGGCGACTACGACGTCGCGGCCTGTCTTAAGTTGTCCGTCGGTCTGCAATCGAACTCGACTGCGCAGGTCATTCATGACCAGCGTCTGATGCGTCTCGGCGATACCCAGTTCCCACGGCAGTCCGGCGTGTTTGATGCTGGTCAGCGGCGATGCCCCTGTACCTCCTTCGAAACCCGAAATCAGGATGTTGTCGGCGTGTCCCTTGGCAACTCCGGATGCAATTGTGCCGACGCCGACTTCTGACACCAGCTTGACGCTGATGCGCGCGCGGCGATTCGCGTTTTTCAGGTCAAAGATCAACTGCGACAGATCTTCGATCGAATAAATGTCGTGATGTGGCGGAGGACTGATCAAACCCACTCCAGGCGTTGAAAGTCGAGTCGCTGCAATCGTCTTATCGACCTTATGACCCGGCAACTCACCGCCTTCACCGGGCTTAGCCCCCTGTGCCATCTTGATCTGCAGTTCATCGGCGTTCGTGAGATACCATGAGGTCACACCGAAACGTCCTGACGCCACCTGCTTAATTGCCGAACGACGCGAATCGCCGTTGTCCATCGGTTCAAAGCGATCATAGCGCTCGCCGCCTTCACCGGTGTTGCTCCTGCCGCCCATGCGATTCATGGCAATCGCCAGGGTTTCGTGCGCTTCGGTCGAGATTGAGCCGTAGCTCATCGCGCCCGTGCAGAATCGCTTGACGATGTCGGCGACGGAGTCCACTTCAGCCAAAGGGACCGGGTCGCCCTTGCGGAACTTCAGTAGTCCTCGCAGGTGACAGGCGCGCGTTGTTTCTGCGTTCACGAGTTTTGAAAAGTCCTTGTACGCGGACTTGTCGCCGGTCCGGGCCGCCTGCTGAATACGTCCGATCGTGTGCGGATTCCAGGCGTGCTTTTCACCCTGACGACGCCAGGCGAACAGACCGGCATTCGGCAGTTCGTGCGCAACGCTGTCGGGGTTTTCCGGGAAACCGATGTGATGCCGCAGCAGCGATTCCTGAGCCAGCACGTCGAAGTTCACGCCCTTAATACGGCTCGACGTTCCCGCAAAACACAGATTTACGACGTCATCGGCCAATCCCAGTGCTTCAAAGATCTGAGCCCCTTTGTAGCTTTGCAGTGTGGAGATCCCCATCTTGGCCATAACCTTCAACACGCCGTTGGCGACCCCCGAACGATAGGCCGCGACAATGCGATCGTCGTCCCAGTCATCGGTCAGCTTTCCGTCCAAACGCGACTGACGCAGAGCATAAAGCGCGAGGTATGGATTGACCGCGTCGGCACCAAAACCGATCAGCAGGCAGAAGTGATGCACTTCGCGGGCTTCGCCGGATTCGACCAGCAGACCGATCTGCGTTCGCTCTTCATGCCGCACCAGGTGATGATGCACCGCACCGGTTGCCATGAGCGAACTCACGGGAACACGATCCGCGCTGATCTTACGATCGGACAGCACGATCAGGCTGAAGCCATTGCGAATGGCGTCTCGCGCTTCTTTACAGATGCGATCCAGAGCCGGTCTCAATCCACCGATGCCTTCTGATTTCGGATAGGTGATATCAAGGACTTTTGCCTTCCAGCCACGATGTTTGATTCCCTTCAAATTGGCCATCTGATGGTTTGTCAGGATCGGATGCGGCACGGCCAGACGGTGACAGCTT
Organism: Candidatus Kuenenia stuttgartensis; assembly: GCA_945861465.1. Taxonomy (GTDB): domain Bacteria; phylum Planctomycetota; class Planctomycetia; order Planctomycetales; family Planctomycetaceae; genus SXXK01. Next base: position 13,372 of record CAMAVB010000011.1, on the reverse strand, counting down.
TCCTGTTTTGTATCGAGCAGATTGCCCTCCGGACCAATGTAGCATTCGAGCGACATAATGACTTCCTCGCGGATCGAATCGATCGGCGGATTTGTCACCTGCGCGAAGAGCTGATGGAAGTAATCGTAGAGCATTCGAGGCTGATCACTGAGGCACGCCAACGCGGCGTCGTTGCCCATTGAGCCGATCGGATCCTTGTCAGCCTTGATCAGCGGCAACAACATGAAGTTCATCGTTTCGGATGTGTATCCAAACGCCTGCATCCGGTTCAGCAGATCCTGACCAGTGAGTCGTTCCGGCGGAGTCTTCTTTGGCAGTTCCTCAAGGCGGATCCGTTGTGCCTGAATCCACTGCTGATAAGGTCTCCGCGCCGCAACTTCGGTTTTGAGTTCTTCATCGTCGATAATCCGGCCCTGTTCGAAATCCACCAGAAACATCCGACCTGGCTGCAGACGCCCCTTATATGCGATGTTGGCGGGCTCAATGTCCAGCACGCCGACTTCGCTGGCCATGACAACCCTGTCGTCCTTTGTGACGTAGTAACGACTTGGCCGCAGACCATTGCGATCCAGCGTGGCTCCGATGAACCGACCGTCAGTAAAGGAGATCGATGCCGGCCCGTCCCACGGTTCCTGCAATGCCGAATAATACTCGTAGAATGCACGCTTGTGCTCGGGCATCGTTTGATGGTTCTGCCATGCTTCCGGCACCATCATCATGACCACTTCCTGCAGCGTGCGACCGGAGTGGTACAGCATTTCCAGGGCGTTGTCGAAACAGCCGGAGTCGGACGTATGCGGTTCGACGATGGGAAACAGTTTTTCAATTTCGGCACCGAAGAGTTCGCTCTTCATCATACCCTGGCGGGCAAACATCCAGTTGGAGTTGCCCTTGACCGTGTTGATTTCTCCGTTGTGTGACATGAATCGAAGCGGTTGAGCACGGTCCCAGCTGGGAAACGTATTCGTGGCAAATCGCGAGTGAACCATGGCCAGATGCGTGTCATAGTCCTGCGCCTGCAGGTCCTTAAAAAACGGCACGACCTGATGCGACGTGAGCATTCCCTTGTAGATAATCAACTTGGTCGATAATGAACAAACATAGAACAGCAATGCCTGAGACATCTCGCTGTTCCGCAGCTTGTGGCTGGACAACTTCCGGATGATGAACAATTGACGCTCCAGTGCGTCCTGATCCAGTCCACTTGCGCCGCCGACGAACAGCATCTCCATGTGCGGCGCACAGGCTCGCGCCGCCTTGCCGATGTCTGCGGAGTCGTAGTCCACTGGCAGTGTGCGCCACCCGAGCAGTGATTGACCCTGTTGAGCGATGAATTCCTCAACGGTCTTTTTACAGGTGGCGCGCTGCTCTGCATCCTGCGGCAGGAAGACGATGCCCGCACCGTAACGCCCGACCTCCGGAAGATCGACGTCAATATCTTCTTTGGCCACTCGTACCAAAAAGTTGTGCGGCAGCGAGGTCAGCATTCCGGCACCGTCGCCTGTGTTGGATTCGCATCCGCACGCACCGCGATGATCCATGTGCCGCAGAATACGGTCAGCGTCATCCACGATCTGACGACTTCGGACACCCTTGATGTGCGCGACGAAGCCGACTCCACAATTGTCATGTTCGTTGCGAGGGTCATACAACCCACTCGCTTCCGGCGCGCCATACGACGGGCGAAACGGAACTGGGTATTGATTGCCGCGGGTGTCTTCCATGGATTCGTGCCTTATGTCTGCTGATGTACGATGGGCATTTCTGCCCGGTGCTCTTCTGTCGGGCAAAATGTCCGGCTTCCAATTACAATCGGACACGAATGTCCGGCTTAAACTTACAATCGGACAGGAATGTCCAACCTCCAATTTGAGTGCGCATCGAGTTCGCCACCAGGAATTCGCTGACACACTGTTTTATGAGTAGTTCAGCGTGGTGGCAAAATGGCCCGTTTGGATGCGGCCGCGCATTTCGATCCCACGTTGATCCTTGATGTGACCACTTCGCACAGGCTATCCGTCGCGAATCGCGAGCAAGCGACCGCAATCTCCACGGTTTTTGACCGGGAGGCTGTAGTAGTCAGGGCTCGAAGCGAATTCAGCATATTTCGGACAGATCGGTAGCGGTCATGCTGTTGCGTTTGGGACAGCTGGACAAATATTCCTGCCTGATTCATGACCATTGTGTGGGAGCAATGGTTCACGGTCTTCAAGCGGTTTTCTGAAACAAATTGTGTCAGGCTTTTGGCTGGAAGACAAGCTATTGGCCGCCTCTTCTGCCGGATCAGGGAAAACCTGGGCGTCCTTCTGCTAGACTTGACGTAATTCTCGTAGAAAGCCCGTCCATTTACGAAGTTGTTGCCCAGATGAATACCCCCCAACCACCATTCTTTGATCGCCGCCGCCGAGTCGGATGGGCCGCGCTGGTTTGTGTTTGTGTGGCCGTTGTCGGTTTCGCGACTGAAGGAAAAGAGTGCGTCTGGGCGGCCGCCGCGATGCGGATCGGATTTGTATTGGGAGCACTCTGGCTTTGCTTTCCCACGAAAACTCGCCCTGCCGCCTGGGCTGTGCTGACTCAAGGGCGATTGGTAGCGATTGTGATCGGGGCCCTGTTCTGGAGCCGGATCAAATACGCATTGCCCTTTCTGGCGATCGCAGGAATCGTGCTCTGGTTCATTCGACCGCGGGGGAAGCGGGGATAAGCTTATCCAGAATGCCGTTGACGAAGCTGCTGGAGTGCTCCGTGCCGAACTCGCGGGCGATTTCGATCGACTCGTCGATGACGACAGCCGCTGGCGTGCCCATCCGTGTCATTTCGTAAAGGCCCATCCGGAGCACGTTGCGATCTGTAGGAGCCATCCGGTCCAGACGCCAGTTCGTCGCAGTGCGGCAGATCGCGGCATCCAGTTCCTCCCGCGCCGCGATGACGCCGGTGATGAGGGACCATCCAAAATCCCGCAGCGCAGCGTCGGTGAATTGCCGACGGAGTTCTGCCTGCACGCGATCCTGATCGGCTTCCGGATTCTGGTCAAACAAATAGAGCATTTGCAGAACAAATCGACGAGCTTCTGAACGTCCGGCCATTTTTAGTTTGAATCAGCTTCGAGTTTAACAATTTGGAACTGCGCACGATGCGCAGATTATTCTGGCGAGCGGCAGGGCGTCAGCCCTCCGAGTATGTTTTAGCTGTTTTGCTGACACGATTGACTCAACTAGAGACACACGGGGGGCTGACGCCCAGCCGCTCGCCTTCAGGTCAGATCATCTTCAGCAGGTTGATCATCTCAATTGCGGCCAGTGTCGCTTCACGGCCTTTGTTCCCGACTTTCCCGCCTGCACGGTCGAGAGCTTGATCCATCGATTCGCAGGTAATGACGCCGAACGTCACCGGAATTCCCGTTTCCCGAGTAATACCCATGATGCCGGATGCGACCTGGCTGTTGATGTATTCGTGATGCGTTGTCGACCCTTGAATTACGGCTCCCAGACAAATCACGGCCGCGTACTTACCGGACTTTGCGAACTTTGATGCGGCGAGCGGGATTTCAAACGAACCCGGCACCCAGGCAATGGTAATCCTGTCGGCGCTGCCACCATGCCGCACGACCGTCTCGATCGCGCCCTCAAGCAATCGCTTTGTAATGAGATCATTGAATCGCGACACCACGATCGCGAACGATGAGTCGGCAGCGGTGAGTTGTCCGTGGAGTTCGGTTGGCATAAACATTCGACCTATCCAAGATTCATCGACAGCAAAAATTCTTCGTTCGACTTCGTCCGTTTCAGACGGTTCACCAGCAGTTCAATCGCGTCCACCGGATTCATGTCATTCAGTACACGGCGAAGTACCCAGACAAGTTTCAACTCTTCCTCATTCATCAGCAATTCTTCGCGGCGGGTTCCGGAACGATTGACGTCGATTGCCGGCCAGATGCGTTTCTCAACCATGCGACGATCCAGATGCAACTCTGTATTGCCCGTGCCTTTGAACTCTTCAAAAATGACTTCATCCATCCGGCTGCCGGTATCCACCAATGCGGTCGCGATGATCGTCAGGCTGCCGCCCTCTTCCACGCAGCGAGCTGCTCCGAAGAATCGTTTCGGATGCTGCAGCGCACCGGCATCAATGCCACCAGAGAGCGTCTTGCCGGAATTCGGGATTTCCGTGTTCCATGCGCGGGCAAGGCGGGTGATGCTGTCGAGGAAGATTATGACATCCTGGCCGTATTCGACCATCCGTTTGGCTTTTTCGATGACCATTTCGGCCACCTGAATATGCCGCGCTGTCGGTTCGTCAAACGTACTGCTGACGACTTCGCAATTCACGCCTTTCAGCTTCCGCTCCATATCCGTCACTTCTTCCGGACGTTCGTCAATCAACAGCACGATCACGTAGGCATCCGGGTGATTCTGCTGCGTCGCTTTCGCCAACTGTTGCAGCAGGATCGTCTTTCCGGCCCGCGGCGGTGACACGATCAGGCCACGCTGGCCAAGTCCGATCGGTGCGATCAGATCCACGATGCGTGTACTCAGGAATTCAGCGTTGTCGGCAAGTCGCAGGCGACGTTCCGGATGCAGCGGCGTCAAGTCGTCAAAAAACACTTTGTTCGTCAGTTCATTCGGGTCTTCTCCATTGATCGCTTCGACGCGCAACAGCGCGAAGTAGCGTTCGTTTTCTTTCGGCGGACGAATCTGACCCGCGACGGTTGCCCCGGTGCGCAATCCAAAACGCCGAATCTGGCTGGGGCTGACGTAGATGTCATCCGGACATGGCAAATAGTGATAATCCGGGCTGCGCAGAAATCCGAATCCGTCCGGCAGAATTTCCAATGTCCCTTCGCCAAACATGAGTCCATTCATGCGCGTCCGTTCTTTGAGGATCTTGAAAATCAGATCCTGCTTTTTCAGACCGTGGTATTCTGTGAGTTCCTCCTGCTCCGCAATGGCAATCAGCTCTTTCATTGACATTCGCTGAAGTTCAGCGATGTTGATTTCGGTGCCTTCAGGCGGCGCGAACGTCTCTTCAACCGGTTTGTTGATGTCGCCCGGCTCTGGACGTGTCTCCGGTCGGCGCAGCAGACGGTGGGCACCGCCAGGGCGAGGATCATCAGGGCGTGTACTGCGTGTTGACATGGCCGCGTCGGGCCTCCAGAAAGGAATTTGTGGCAGGTTTACCAGCAGAATCAAGACAGGATTTGACGTCGAATCGCATGTGGTCACGATCCGACTGGTGTGTTCTAAAAATGGTTGTTTCAATGTGGTCAGAGTTCAACAGTCACCGACCGCCAGTGCATTCAGGTAGCGCGTGTGCAGCGACAGCGGAACACACCATTTCGATAGCTTTTGCAAGTGGTGCGTTGCGCTCCGCTTCACGCACCCTACGGATGGTTCAACACTTCACGGGCGGAATGCCGCTTAATGATCTTCTCCAGAATTAACTTCATCTGCTCAGCCGCCTCTTCCATTGAACCGGAATTATTGACGACAAACTGAGAGTTCTGACGCTTTTGCAACAGACTCCATTGCGATGCTTCGCGACGCTGTAATTCTTCCATCGACCAGCCGCGATTTGCTGCAGCACGCTGGTACCGCAGCTCATCCGGAGTGTCAACAAAGATCACCGCGTCACATTCTACTGCCCAGCCAGCTTCCAGCAGCAGGGCAGCATCCAGGATAATGGCATCCGCGTCCTGCGGAGCCTGTCTGATCAAACGATGAATCTCATTCCGAATCGCCGGATGAAGAATTTTATTCAGCTGGCTTCGATTGTTTTTCTGCTCATCGGAATCCCCGAAAACTATTTCCGCCAGCCGCGATCGCAGGACCAACCCCGAGTTGGCGAAGATCCCTGGTCCAAAGGCATGACTGAGTTTTTCACGAATGTCGTTTGTCAGAAGCAATTCATGGCCAACGCGGTCAGCATCAATCACCCACAATCGAAGGTCAGAAACATTCTGAACGACCGAACTCTTGCCAGCGCTAATGCCTCCGACAATGCCGACAACCGGAATGTTCGCGAACTCTGCAGGATCTGATAAAACAGTGGGCAACTGAGGAAATCGATGAGTTTGATGTGACCCGCAGGTGCGAGCTATTTTAGATGGGGTAGTTCAGCCGGACCTGTGGCGTTCCTTCGCCCTGCACAAACCGGTTCGGGAGATTCCGAATGCTGTTTTCGCGGAGCTTGCCGCGCCAACTTTCGGCTGATCGGAGCAAAATCAGTTTCGATTTCTCCAACGACACTCATTTTACGTCGTTATGTTGCTCGAACAAGTGTGCGTTGTCAAATGATAGTCAATCGTCTCTACCGCTTTTTCATCACTTCTGTTCGCGGGAAATCCTTTCCGGAAGTTCTAGTTTTCATGCCGTCGGACTGGTTCAGGACCGTGCGCCGTGCGAGCATTCGCGTGTCGCCGCAGAGGTGTCGATGCCAGAATGCGACGCTCAGATTGATCGATGTTGGCGTTTCATCAATCACGCACGCACCGTTCACGCATTTGGCATCAACATTTCACAAGCCATTGGCAACCCTTTTCATGGATTCACAGGAGCTTTCCACAATGACCAGCGACGTGCAGTCTTTGATCGATCAGGCCGCGAAAGATGGGCAGTTGACCGCAAATTCTCCGCAAAATCTGCGATCCTGGCTGACCCGAGAATGTTTCGCCCAGTATCGGCCACGTATCGCCGAACTGATCAACGCAGGCGAATGGCAAAAGCTGGATGCAATGTTCTGGACGTCCATCCCGTTCGGCACTGGTGGTCGTCGCGGCTGTATGGGCGAAATGGGGCCAGCGACGATCAACGATCGTACGATCGCCGAGTCGGCGCATGGCATGGCCGTCTATCTGCGCACGACCGGATGCCATACCGGCGGTTCCGCCGTCATCGCTCATGACACGCGAAACAATTCACCACACTTCGCCAGGATTACTGCCTGCACGATGGCTGCCCATGGCCTGAAAGTGTTCCTGTTTGACGGTCATCGTTCAACGCCGGAGCTGTCCTATGCCGTCCGCAAACTTGGCTGTAACGTCGGTGTCGTGATCTCCGCCTCCCACAACCCACCTGCCGACAACGGCTTCAAGGCGTACTGGGATAATGGAGCCCAGGTGATTCCTCCGCATGACAAAGGCATTGTGAAAGAAGTCGAAAAAGCCGATGTGATTCCCACCGTAGACTTTGCTTCAGCGGTCGCAGATGGACGAATTCAGATCGTTGGTTCTGACATCGACAAGGACTACGTGGCGGAGGTTGTGAAGCTCTCCGAATCTCCCGGACGTTCGATCAGTGCCGTGTACACACCTCTGCACGGAGTGGGTGAAACGAACGTTTACGCGGTGATCAAAGCGGCCGGATTTCAAAACGTCTCGATCTTTGAACCACATCGCGCGGCGGACGGCAATTTCCCGAATGTGCCGAATCATTTCCCGAACCCGGAGAACCTTGAAGTGTTCAGTCCCGTCGTGGACTGGATCAGGGCGACGAACAACCCGGCGGAACTGATCCTTGCGTCTGACCCGGATGCCGACCGACTCGGGGTCATGGTGCGAAATTCGGCTGGCGAATTCACGGCACTGAGCGGCAATCAGGTCGGGGCACTGATTACGGATTTTCTGTTTCGCAAACGAAAAGCCTCCGGCAGATTTTCATCCCAGGATTACGTGGTTGAGACATTGGTCACCACGCCGCTGACGAGAGCAGTCGCTGCGCATCACGGTGCCCGCTGCTTTTACGAGCTGCTCGTCGGGTTCAAGTACATCGCTCAGACAATGGAAGAACAGGGCACCGAACATTTTGTGTTCGGCACAGAAGAATCCATCGGCTTCCTTGCGGGTTCCTACTGCCGCGACAAAGATGCAAGTATTGCAGCATTGTACATTCTGGAATTGGCCGGGGAACTTAAGGCTCAAGGCAAATCGCTGCTGCATCAACTCGATCAGCTTTACAGGGATTGCGGCTACCACTGCGAAGGCCAGAAGTCGATCTACTGCGAAGGGCCGACGGGCAAGGCAAAAATCGATGGCTTAATGCAGACCCTCCGCCAGACGCCGCCAGATCGATTTGGATCGGTGCGATTCACGGAAGCACTTGACTACAGCACAGGGAAATGCATTTCAATTCCGTCCGGCACCCCGCTGCCGGAGATCACTCATCCACGCGGCGATCTGCTGGTCTACAAGTCAGATGCGTCGCTGTCAATCAGAGTTCAGATCGCGGGACGTCCATCAGGGACGGAGCCGAAAATCAAGTTTTATCTCTTCTGTCAGTCAGATGTGGTCAACGGTAATCTCGAAGCCGCGCGCGTTGCAGGCGACAAGGCAATGAAGGATGTGCAGCAGGCGATTGGTAACTGGGCTCAGCAACAGTTAAAAGGTTGAACGAGGCATGAAGACGCTTATTCGGAACGCGAAGGTTGTGCTTCCCAACGCTGTAGAACGAATCAATGTCCTGATCGATGGTCATCGCATCGCGTCAATCGGCGCGCCCGATTCTGCCACAGCGGATGATGTGATCGACGCCAACGGTCTGCATCTGTTGCCCGGTTTGATCGACGATCAGGTTCATTTTCGTGAACCGGGACTGACACACAAGGAAGACCTGCATCATGCCACGCGGGCCTGTGCAAAGGGCGGCGTCACTTCGTTTCTGGAAATGCCCAACACGAAACCGACCACGACCACGCTGCAGGCGCTGGACGAAAAACTGGCAGTCGCCGCGCAAAAGTGTCATGTGAATTTCGGTTTCTACATTGGAGCAACCCCCGACAATCTGGACGTGCTTCAATCCGCCACGCGCACGCCTGGCATCAAGATCTTCATTGGTTCCAGCACGGGGGATCTGTTGGTTGATAACCAGGCAGCGCTGGAACGAATCTTCGCCGAAACGACGCTCCCGATCTGTGCGCATTGCGAAGATGAAGCGACGGTAAAAGCAAATGCCGCACGCCTGAATGGCGGACACCATGTGTCTGATCACAGCCTGATCCGCGATCATCAGGCCGCATTGATCGCTACGAAACGGGCAGTGGAACTGGCCGAACGGCACCGACACCGGTTCCATGTTCTGCATGTATCGACCGCAGAAGAAGTGGCGTTCCTGCGGGATACCAGTGATCTGATTACCGCCGAGGCGTGTCCCCACCACCTGTTCTTCAACGTCGATGACTACGCCCGACTCGGTACGCTCATTCAGATGAATCCATCCGTCAAGTCACGTGCCGATAATGAAGCGGTCTGGCGCGGATTGCTTGACGGGACACTGGAAGTCGTTGCCACCGATCACGCCCCGCATACGCTGGCAGAAAAGCGACAGCCTTATCCGCAGTCGCCCAGCGGTCTGCCAGCCGTCGAGAACTATCTGGCACTCCTGTTAAATGAAGTGAATCGTGGCCGCTGCACGCTCGGCCAAATCGCTTCGTGGACTTCCGCTGCTCCGGCTCGCATCTGGAACATTGAGGGAAAGGGACAAATCTGTGAAGGCTATGATGCGGATCTTGTCCTTGTCGATCTGAACAAGACGCAGACCATTCTGAATGAGAACCAGTTGTCAAAATGCGGCTGGTCGCCGTGGCATGGGGAAACCCTGACCGGCTGGCCCATCCGCACCTGGGTGATGGGCCAGACCGTATTTGCCGATGGCAAAGTGATCGATGCCGTTCGCGGTGAAGAGATCCGATATCGTGGCGCGGGGATCTTTGAACCGAATGGTGTTTGAGATTCGCCCGCAGTGCAGAATCGTACAATGGCAGATCCTGCCGCAGTCGCGTCCGGACGCAGTGTTTCGCCTGGCGGCAGCGACGCACCGAAAGACCGGCAGGATCGATACGTTCGATTCTTACAACTTGATCCGCAAAATCGAAACATTTTCACAAGTCTGCGGAAAGGATCGTTCGATATCAGGAAAGACGCCTGAGTTTTGGCGTGCAGTCTTTGGGTTTGCCAGTCGCAGATCGGCGGCAGCAGGCCCGCAAGCCAGGATTTGATTCATGAACTCGCCTACGATGAAAACCGGGAACAAACCCATGCAGACGCTCGGCAGTAAATTGCGACGCAACGCAGTGGTGGCAGTCATCTGCCTGTCAACTATGACGAACAGCGGTTGTCTGCTGACTGGCGGATTCATTGACGTCATCTGGACTGGCATGACGTTCTGGAAAACGTTGCCTGCTGTTCCGGTTTCAGCTTACAAAAGTCAGCTCATCGAGGACAAACTATGGACTCAGGAACGCTACGATCGCACGCCCGTGCTTGATCCGGTAGAAGGCGACGTGTTCTGCGTCGATCCTCCAAGTGAAGATCAGGTGATGCGATCATTGCCCAATTTACCGGCTGGAGGATTTGCGTTCCTGGAGGAAACTCAGTTCAACAACGTCAAAATCGTGGTCGAACCGATGGTCGACCGCCTGGACGAATGCAAAGTCTATCCCTTGGTTGGCCCTTGCCGCCTGCATCACTGTCACTACAAATGTACAGTTTACTACGACAAGACCATCCGGGCCTACTGGCCGGTGCCGTTCAGCCACACTGATCAGTCCGTGGAAGTCGTGTATATCGACAAAGACCATCTGATTCGCTGTGCTGGCCCGACTGTACAGTAGAAACCTGAAAAAATCGCTTCAATCAATTTCAAGCCCGACCAGAGATGGTTGGGCTTTTTTCGTGTGACAAACTGCCGCAGCCCGTCACACTTACACAAATGCGTGCGATGTGCGATCATTCCACGGGCGAACCTTCTACATTGTGCAGTTCGAGAACATTTCCATGCCGGAGTCTGCTGCGGAGCAGGATGCATTGCAAGTTGGCCGACATAAACTGTCGCCACCTCCGCTGCCGCCTCGCGCCGTAGATGAGCAGGGTTCCTTCGACACGGTTCCAGCATTTTTGGATCTGCCGGAGGTCGCAGAAGCAGAATCTTCAGTTCCCCCCCTGGGCCGGGTTGCTGCTTTACTGACATCACTGGCGTCGATGAGTTTTTTTTCGTCGGCCCTGTTTCATCTGCTGGTCTGGGGAACCGCGCTGATTCTGTTGCCGATGTTCGGGATCGACTGGTCGGAACTTTTACAAGTCGAACAGGAGCCGATTGCTGCTTCGCTCGGCGATGACGACATCCTCGACGATTTGCCGAAATTTGAAGTCGTCGGAAGCGTTGCTACGGAAGTGGAAAAGCAACAGAGCAGTCAGCAACAATTGACTCAGCACCTGCAGGAATCCGATTCTGCATGGTTGAAGTCCGTCAGCGACGAAGCCTTGAGTCTGTCGTCGGCGGATTCTCAAGGCGAAGCCAGTGACGGCGGCGGGATTCTGCTAAAGGTTCCGGAAGCGGGCTTTGCAGTCACGAAAGGCAGCTTTACAGCCTTTACAGTTCCGGCCACACCGGAACCATTGAAGCCCTACCGGATCGTGATCGAAGTGCGATTGCCGGATGACCTGAAAAAGTATCGCGTCAGTGACTTGAAGGGCGAAGTCATCGGCACCGACGGCTATAAACAACGTCTGCCTTATGACGCACTGATGGCATCCGCCACCCGGACTCCGGCGGAAAACGGCAGGGAAGTCGTCCTCAAATCCTCCAGCATTATTGATGTGATCAAGAACCGCGTGCAGATCATCATCCTCGTGCCAGGGGCTCGAAATCTGGTCAAGGACCATATCAAGATCCGTTCCCGCCGCCTCCGCGAAGAACAGGAGATTACATTGACGTTCGGCCAAGTGAGGACATTGATTGACGATGAGCCAGAAAAGCCGTGAGGCTACCTGTGCGGCCAACTGTGCCCTCCGCGTCTGGACTGACATCGTCATCAACTTCGGATACGATCCCGATCCTGTGTCAATCGCAAAGCTCCTGTTCCCCGCCTGCTGAAGTGATGGAATGCCGGTCGAAAATCCAGAAGATGTTGTCGCGCAGAGTGCCGGTTCCGTCGGAGTTGTCAGCACTCAATCTGTCCAGTTGTTTCACCCGTTGAAGCCCCTGCGGTTTGCGAGCGGTCAGGAATTGGGCTCGATCACCGTTGCCTATGAAACCTACGGAGCGCTCAATGCCAATGCCAGCAACGCTGTCTTTGTTTGCCACGCCCTGACCGGTGACGCGCATGCAGCCGGCCTGCACTCCCCAGATGACAGCAAACCGGGGTGGTGGGACGGATTTATCGGCCCTGGAAAAGGGCTCGATACAAATAAGTATTTCGTCATCTGTGCCAATGTGCTCGGCGGCTGTCAAGGAACAACTGGGCCGGGATCGGTCAATCCAACTACCGGAAAACGGTACTGTCTCAGTTTTCCTTTCCTGACGATTCGCGATGTCGTGGCTGTTCACGCCGAACTGGTCCGACATCTCGGGATCCGGCAACTGCTGGGTGTGGTCGGAGGCAGTCTGGGCGGGATGCAGGTCCTTGAATGGGCTGTTCGATTTCCGGAACAGGTCCGAGCCGCCATCGTGCTGGCTTCCTCCCCAAAACTGTCGGCTCAGGGAATTGCGTTCAACGCGGTCGGCCGTCGAGCCATCTATGCAGACCCCGGATTTATGAACGGAGAGTACTACGATTCCGAAGGCCCGCGCTATGGCTTAGCGCTGGCTCGCATGGTGGCCCACATTACGTATTTGTCGGAAGACTCGATTGAGCTGAAATTCGGTCGTCGATTGCAGGACAGCGATCGCTTCGCATTCAGCATGCAGAAGGAAACCGAGTTCCAGATTGAGAGTTACCTGCACTATCAAGGCAAGCGATTCGTACAGCGCTTCGATGCGAACAGTTATCTGTATCTGACACGGATGATGGACTATTACGACCTGTCCGACGGTTTCGCGTCTCTTGCCGATGCGCTGAATCAGGCTCAGGCGCGTTTTCTGGTGGCTTCGTATGATACCGACTGGTTGTTTCCGACCAGTCAGAGTCGCGAACTGGTTTCCGAACTGCTGCGAGTTCGCAAACACGTTTCATTTGTCGAATTGCCATGTCCCTACGGCCACGATTCGTTTCTGATCGACCTTGAACCCCTCGCTCGGATGGTCGGACCATTTCTCGACCGGACGTTTGAGACGTAGTTCTACTACACGCCGACGAAAGTGACATTAACCCGAAGCGTCAGCGAGGGCCGCATCGACGAGGCGGGTGGCTGAATCAATCTGCTGCCCGGAAAGCCTGTCGATCTCTCGCAAAAAAAAGCCTGTCGCAATACAACTGCACTTTAGCCTGAACTTGAACCGCCATTCAAATAAAGATCCGCAGCGGAACCCAGTGTTTTTCAATGAAAAGTCGTCAAACATCCTTGAAAAGAAAATGCGATCTCTGGCTACGCATGGGTTGAAAGCAGGTCGAGCACACGGCGTTGCAGAGTTGTGGATTCGGTCAGCTGATTGAACTCAGACGCGCT
>CAMAVB010000010.1 GCA_945861465.1 Candidatus Kuenenia stuttgartensis | reverse complement strand
AGGAAGAGCGACGAGACGACAAATGTCGTCGAGGAGCGATGACGCCGCAGATCGGCCACTATCGACGCAACCCTCCGGGACGCTTGTGTTTGCGTCTCAGGCTGCGTCGTTCGTCATCGGCGGGGTGTCCCGCCTCTTCCTCTCTTCTTACCTGAAACGCAAACACAAACGTCGCGGCTCACGCAGGTTTTGTTAGGGGTTCTTAGTGAATTACTCGTGATGGGGCGATGTGGAACGGGACGGTATCGGTTTCACACTGCCGAGCGTCATTTTCACCTGCTGTTCTACCATGGTGCGATACTTGCCGCCGAGTTCCATCAGTTCGTGATGCGTTCCTGTCTGGAGAATTCGCCCGTTTTCGACTACCACAATCAGATCCGCCCCGGCAATCGTACTCAATCGATGAGCGATCACGAAACTTGTGCGACCCTTCATCAGGCGTCCCAGGCTTTGCTGAATGAGCTGCTCACTCTCCGTATCGAGGTTACTTGTCGCTTCATCCAGAATCAGCAACTTCGGGTCCGCCAGCACCGCCCGCGCGATCGCCAGTCGCTGGCGCTGCCCGCCGCTCAGACGCACGCCACGCTCGCCGATCAGGGAGTTCATGCCGTCCGGGAGTCGGTCAATAAACTCGAGCGCGTTGGCAACTTCCGCAGCCCCGCGAATCTCGTCGGGTGTGGCCTGCTTTCGGGAATAAGCGATGTTCTGCGCGATTGTGCCGTCGAACAGAAACACATCCTGCTCGACCACTCCCAGCAGTGAGCGAAAGGATTCAACGTCGTAGTCTTTCAGATCGCGACCATCCAGGGTGACACGCCCCTGTGTTGGATCATAGAAGCGTGCCACAAGATTGCAGAGCGTCGTTTTTCCGGCACCACTCGGACCAACCAGGGCAATGGTCTGGCCAGCCTTGACGTTCAGGCGAACGTCGTGGAGCGCGGCTGTTTGTGTTCCGGGATAAAGAAACGTGACGTCTTCGAATGCCATGTCACCGTGAATACTGCTGCGGTCTGCACGAACGCTGTCCGGTGTCGATTCCATTTCGCGGGTTTCTTCGAGCAAATCAAGAATGCGGTCCAGTCCGCTGAGACTATTCTGAAACTGTGTCGCACTCGACGCCAGCGCCGCCAGTGGTTCCAACAACATCAGCAGGTAGACCAGAAACATCATCAGATCGCCGATCGACATGTGTCCGCTGATGACGCGCGAACCCCCGTAGAACAGCAGTCCGGCACTCGCGATGGGAATCAACGTTTCCCAGACCATTTCCACAACCCGCATCCACCACCAGGCATACAGTTCCTGGCGAGCCATGAGATTGTTTTCTTCGGAAAAGCGCACGGCTTCGCGTTTTTGCCGACTGAAAGCACGGACGATGCGCATGCCTGCGAATGTCTCCGCCGCTCCCGCATCGATGGATTCGCGCTGCTTGCGGATGGCACGAAACTGTGGACGGATACTGTTGATCCACGCGCGGTGCGTGATAAATACGGTCGGCAGCAGAACTAACGCGCCCAACAGCAGCGTCCAGTCAACCCATGCGAGCACAGCCAGACTTCCCAGTAATTGAATCACGGCGCGCCAGGGGTTGTAGAGCATCCCGAACACAAGCTCACCGACACTGCCGCCGTCTTCGCGCAGCACAGACGCCACGCCGCCGGATCGCAGTTCATGCACGCGATGCAGCGGAAGTCTGACCGCGTGATCAAAAACCCGACGACGAACGGCCAACTGGATCTGCTTCGAGATTTTCGTCGCATACCACCGCCCCTGAATATGGATCACAATCTTGAGCAGCGACACGATCACGACGACCAGCACCACTGCTCCCAAAATGCGAGTTGGTGTCGTCAATGTCGGAAACGTTCGGCTGAACCATTCAGGCACGGGCTTTCCGTCCAGCGCAAAGTCAATCACAAACTTAGTGCCCGCTGGAGGCAGCAACCCGAGGACTGTGGAAGCAGTCACGGTCAGCATCGCGTAAATCACCTGGCGACGATAGGGCGTCAGCAGTCCGAAAAATCGCAGTACCAGTTGCCAGGATGAGCGAACTCGATCCTTCGCTGAACGCGAGTCCCCGCTGGAATGGATGCTGCCCTTGGGAAGCTGCTTTTGCTTGACCTTGATTCGGTAAGCATCAAAGCGTTGCCGGCTGCCGCTGGATTGTCGCAGGCTGGGCTTTTGATGGACGCTGTCTGTTGCCGTTTGCGGATTTGGTTTCGTGTTGATCATGGCCCATTGTAAGCCACGGTCGGATTCGGTCGAGAGTTGCTGGCCCGATTCCGGGAACTCGGCCAACGTCTTCGATCGAAGAAAACCGACCCTTCAGACTGCGATCCGCCACAATCCGCTGTGCCAACGCAGGCCCGATGCCTTCTAGTTGCATCCATTCCACCCAGGTCGATTCGTTCACATTCACGCGAAAATTCCCCTGAAACTCGGAACCCCGATGCAGTAACAGCGGATCCGGACGGCGATTGGCAACCACAATCCATTCAACCATCAGCCATAACAAAAGCACAGACATCAAAACGGTGATGATGCGGCGATCCTGCGCCCGAAATCCCAGCACGACGCGCGACTCGGCCTGCGCGGTCGCGTCAGCCACGACCAGTTTGCCTGGTCGTGCAGCATCAGGCGGGAGCGTCTGATCAGTGCTGTCGGACAACGTCGATCTCCGAGAGAAATAGCGTCAGAATGATGCGTAGCGCTCGATTCGTCAAGAACGAGTCGCCGATAAATCTGAAATCGTGATCGACCACAGGCCGCACGCCGTACCGCCACGCTCATCAATCGTCGGTTTCGTCCTGCGGCGGCAACTTCATCTCTTTCTGACGATTGCGATAGAGCCATTCCACTTTGGTCCTGGCCCACGGTGTTTTCCTGAGAAATTTGAGGCTCGAAGGAACACTTGGATCGTGCGTAAAACAGCGAATAGGAACTTCCTCTCCCATTGCCTCCCAACCCATGTGCGCGACAAGCTGTTCGAGCATCATTTCCAGCGTGATGCCGTTCAGTGGATTCAGAGGACGCCGTCGAGCCATGTGATTGATGCCGAAGAGTGTTTATGCGGTCGCCGTTGGTTGGTGCAGAGGTCAGGGTGAGGGGGATTTTTTTCGCACGCAGCCATACTCACAGGCCAATTTCGGCGACGACCATTCCATCTTCGATTCTGGCTTCGTATTGAGTCTGGCAAATGCGTTGGTTGAGGCAATGTTGTCCGGTGCTGACGTCGAACTGCCAGCCGTGCCAGGGGCAGGTGACGATGTTTCCGCGCAGCGGGCCTTTACCGAGCGGGCCACCGGCGTGCGGACAGATACCGTCAAGCACATGCAGGATTCCATCAACATTGAAGACGGCAAAGATTCTACCATTCGCCACAACTTCCGCACTGTTGCCCGGCGGAACGGATGCGACCTCGATCAGGGCGACTGCTGCCACGGGTTGTTGTTACTCCTGCTTCAGCGATTTTGCCACAAATTCGGCATTGCGCAGGACGCGCATCACGTTGCCGCCCAGAATTTTATGGATCGATTCCTTGTCGTAGCCGCGATTCAGAAGTTCCTGAGTGATCAACGGATACGATGCAACGCTTTCCAGTTGTTCGGGAAGTCGTGGCACCCCATCATAGTCTGAACCGATGCCCACGTGATCAATCCCGGCAATATTGACAACATGCACAATGTGATCGACGACATCGTGCAGGCTTCCGCGAGCTTCCTTGTCCTGTTTTAACTGCGCGGTTGGCACGATGAACGCCGAAAAGAAGTTTACCATCACGACGCCGCCGTTTTCTGCGACCAGCGGCAGGACATCGTCCGGAACATTGCGAGGATGATCACAGATGGCCCGGGCGCTGGAGTGTGAAAAAATCACGGGCGCTTTCGTGGTGGCCAGTGCCGCTTTCATCGTTTCCGGTGACACATGCGACAGATCGACCAGCATGCCCAGGCGATTCATTTCCAGTACGACGTCTTTGCCGAAGTCTGACAGGCCATGACTGATGGGTTCGTCAGTTGCTGAATCTGCCCACTGCAGCGATTTCGAATGCGTGAGCGTCATATATCGGCAGCCTTCGTCGTAGAGTCGCTGCAGATTACTGAGCTCATCTTCGATGCTGTATCCGCCTTCGACTCCCATCATG
Organism: Candidatus Kuenenia stuttgartensis; assembly: GCA_945861465.1. GTDB lineage: Bacteria > Planctomycetota > Planctomycetia > Planctomycetales > Planctomycetaceae > SXXK01. The sequence goes on along the minus strand of CAMAVB010000010.1, from coordinate 53,816 downwards.
GAAGCGACTTTTCCGGAGTTGACGATGCGTTCGATGTCATCGGCCGTGGAAGCAAATTCAAATGTCTCCGGATACTTCTCCATCATGGTTTTCACGATCGAGATCTGATGCAGAGTCTGCAACAGAGCATCGCCGGTTTTGTCGTGTGATGCCGGAACGAACACCGACCAGAACTGTGCCTTCAAGCCGCCTTGTCGCAATCGCGGGATGTCGGTATGCAGGGTTGGCTGAGGATTGGAAATATCGAGCTTATCAAATGATGAATTTCCATTCTCACGAATTGCCCATGGCAGGTCGTTGTGTCCGTCGAACAACATTCCGGTGGAATGAATTTCGGCGGCTTCTGGTGTCAGCACGACTTTCGGACGATGGGCGTCTTCGGCCTGCGATGTAGCAGCATAGAGAGCCAGAACTGCAGTGATCCGCCAGAAAGACGCCGTACTGAGCCTGGATGATTGTTGTAGCCGTGACATAAAATCGTGCAGCCCTTGAAATCTGACGGATCAGACCGATCACGCGGATCCGTCGGATCGCTGTCGGTAAAACGCCTGCGAATACTTCACAGGAAACCAGACTAACGGGTGAAGCCCGATTAGTAAACCGCCTGGCCATTATTCCTGCTGCCTTGCGGCACGCCGGGAGGAACGCTTTCGGGGCCGACGGGAAGGCCCTGGAGCAGGCGTTGTTCGGCGGCCTGGCGGGCGGTGCTGCGTGGACGTTCGTAACCCCGCGGGGAAGAATCCGTAGACGGACCGATGTCCGGGTCGGGAAACGGATCCTGTCGACCGTAGGCGGCGTTTTCGGCAGCCGGGAATTGACTGTACCAGGAGGGGAATCGAGTGTTCTGTGGATTCAGGCAGCCAGCGATACTTACGACTCCGACGGTCACCAAATGCAGCAACCACGCGGACCTTCGATAACGAAGTCGGTTGGATTTGGCTTTGTGATTCGTCGTGTCACTCATGAAAATTGGATTCTGATTGTTTTGACTCTCAGGAATATTTTCACTAACGTCGGGCCTCGCAGAATCTTCTGCGGTCCCGTGGCACGGATGCGGGACGCGGCGAAGGCCACGGATGGCCGTAGTCGCATCCTGCGATCCACATCTTATGCGGCTTTGAATGCGCGGGCGTTTGCCGCCCACTGCACCCATTCCGTCACTTCTGCAAGATCCGGCTTTCGGCCGTTGCGAATGATCTGTACACCTTCTTTAGTGTTTGAAAACGGTTCTACGGTGGCCAACAGACTCGCCGGGTTCTGTGCGGCAAGTCCTTCCGGTGTCGTGATCCCGCAGGCCACCAGTATCTGAGCATCGTGGCCCCGCAGTTCCGGAATCTGACACATCAACCGCGACTGATGCTGCCATTCCTGAATCACCTGCGGCGTCAACCGTCGATGATTCAGCTTTTCAGAAATCCTTTCCGCTGTCATGTTCATCAGTTCTTCTACCGTGCGAATGCCGATTGCTTCAAGCATCTGAGCAGTACGCGGTCCGATCGACGGTGCCTTGCCAATATTGCTGGTTCGATTCAGAAAGAATCGCAGGCCACCGGAACGCTCGGCGACCTCCGACGCTTCACCTTCTGCCGCAATCGTTTCCGTCATTAATCGCGACGTCTGACGGCGGCGGCGCGCCAGGCGTTTTGCGCGGCGTTCTGCGACGTCAGCGTCCCCGCTGATCAGGCGACGACGGCGGCTGGTGCGCGGTAAGTCTGAGTCCGGGTGACCGTGATCCTCACGCGACATCGCTGCTGTGGCACCTGCCGCACTGGAACGGGATGCGGCCGTCGTCGTACGTGGCGCAGATCGGACAGAAAATCGGGATCGATTGTGACGGGCTTCATCGAGCGAACGAGTCACCTGACCGAAGCGTGCCCAGTTAATTGCCTGTTGACGATCGATCAGGCGTCCTCCACGACGGTAACGACTTCCGGATTCTGATCGCTGAAATTCTGACACCCGATCGAATACGGTTTCCGGACGCAGGCGGCTGAGTTCTTCGACAGTGCGAATTCCGGATGCGTACAGCAATGCCGCATCACTGCGACGCAACATCGGCACGCGAGTCGTCAATTCCGCCTGGCCCCGCAAAGCGTGCAGGCGATCGACTGACAACAGAAATCCTCTGAGGCGCGTCGTCTCCTCAAGCTGCGGAACCGTACGGCTCAGCAGATCATCGACTGTCAATATGCCTGATGTTCGCAGTGCTTCCAGTTCACCCAGCGTAATTCCAGCAAGGTCTTCCACTCCGTAATCAACTTCAAGGTAAAACAACCAGTTCGTGGCGTTCGGATGAATTGCCGCCGGGACTGGTGGCGGCAGTACCGGCTGGTGTACCATGATCGGACGGACTTCCGTGACGGGCTCGACATAGGCATGGAGCGTCGGCTGCTGCACGGGCGTTATCACGGGAGGCAGCACTGTGGGCAGAACGGGGGAAAGCACGGCTGGCACCATGACTGGCACCATGACTGGAACAGGTTTTGGCTGTTCAGCTCGAGGGTTAAACGTACGCACGTCGGCATTGAAACGTGCGAACAGGTCACGCACAACTTTCTGGCACGTGAAGAATACGATCTGATGCCCCTCTTGAGCCAACTCGGTCAGTAACGTCACGACCGCACTGGCTCGTGCATCATCCGATGTAACAAACACGTCGTCCAGAATCAGTGGCACATGGCCCTGAGTTTCCGAGCGAACCTGGATCAACGCCAATCGCAGAGCCAGGCCAACCTGATCGCGCGTGCCACGACTCAGTTGTGGCAGCGTGAGGTCTTCGACCGTATGCGCGGTCTGTACCAGAATCCGCTCGGGCAAAGCTGCAGAGATTCTGAGGCACTCTCCATCGGTGAGTCGCTGAGCGTACTGCGATGCCAGCACAAATACTTTGGAAAGGCTGCGTCCCTTCAAGCGTTCAATCACTTCCCGCAAGCTCGCTTCGGTGCGATCCAACTGACGGCGGTGGTCTTCCAGTAATGCAATTTCAGATTCCAACTGCGCAATTTGCGAGCGCAACGCATCCAGTTGTTCCAGCGTTGCCGCCCCTGCCAGCTCCTGACGAAAGCCTTCCAGCAGCATGCGTCTGGTGCCACGTGAATCTTCCGTTCCACAGCGATCGGCAGCCAGGCGGCTTTGTGCGGCTCGCAGACGTTCCAGCTGAGTTTCCACTTCCGCAACCGACTGATATCCGGACAAGCCCTGAGCGTCCGGACCAGACAACTCCTGATGTCCGGTGAAACGACAGGCCATTTCGCATTTTGGGATTGCACTTTCAGCAAGAACGTTTTCGGCACGTGCGAGTTCTGATCGTAGATTTGCAGTTTCGGCTTCGAGCAGACGTTCCATTTCGACAGCGCCCGAAAGCGTTCGTGCGGCAAGCATCGTGTGTAACGATTCGACACGTCGGGCGGTCGCTTGTTCGTGTTGACTGAAATAGGAACACAATGCTGCGATTTCGCCGCGCAAATGGCGTACCGCGTCTGCATCTTGCCTGCGTTCGGATTCGGAATGAGCCGACCCGTCGCGTCGCGCTGTCAGAAATTGTGTGCGTTCTTCCAGTCGAGACACAATCGCGCGGATGGATTTTGTGGATTCCGTCGGCCGCATTGTCGCATCCTCAGCCGCGTTGCCTGATGCGATTTCTCGCGAAATGAGTCCACGAATTTCCCGCCAGCGTTCGAGTGTGGCGGTGACCGTGCGGATTTCCCCTTCGATCGCCTTGCGATTCAGTGGCAGGACACTGCGACGAGAAAGTTCGATCATGAGTTGTTCAAGCCTGAGAATCTCCGCATTGATCTCGCGACTGCGTGCATCAGAGCGTTCGATACCTGCCGTTGCCGCATCGATTTCCCGCATGAGTTGTTCGACGCGCTCGGGCAGGTCAGCGGCAGGCCGTGGCAGGGCCGCAATCTGGCCTTGCAGTTCGACCTGCTGGCGGACGAGCTCAGAGATGCGATGGACAATGCCACCCTGAACTCCGTGTCCATCACGATCGCGAATCGTTTGAATCAGCGCGGCTTGAGTCTGCCGAAGTTCCGGATCATTGTCGCCGAGCCCCGTGCCGGATTCCAGACACAGTCGCGTCAAAAGTTCGAAGCGTTCTGTTTCTTCATAACCAACGGTGAAGATTTCACGAAAAACGTCTTCAGTCACCCATGCCGGCAGTAGATTTCCCAGCCCTGAAACCAAAAGTCGATCCAGTTCGTCGGTCACCACGAATTGTTCGCTCGAACTTCCGGCCCAGGAGCGACGCAACGTGCATGGCCCGCCTGCAGTCTGAATTCGCGCGCAGCCGGATTCGGCATGGAGCTCCATCCGGGTCGACGGCATGTTGTGCTGGTATCCGAAAAACAGGCCGCGAAGAAACCTGACGAACGTCGATTTACCCGCACCATTCGGTCCCCAGAACACAGTCACGCGGTGCGACAGCTTTTCGACCGCAACGTTGCTGAGCGAACCAAATAGATCAATTTGAACATCCGTGAGCTGCATCTCCGCCATCCTTGCCTGAAATCAAATGTTTTGGGTTTTCTTCGTCGCCAAAAAACCGGAACGGTCAGGTTGTTACGTTACTAAATCCGTGATCATCGACATACACTTATAGCATTCTGGCCCCCTCCGACCTCGCGTCGGTGGAGCCCAGTTCTGGAAACTAGAACGCGAAACAGCAACGCAAATTGGCCCCCGCCGGCTTCACGCCGGTGGTGCCCATGTTTGGCAGCCGCAACCAGGTCATGTCCCTGTCGATGGTCGCCGCTGACAATGCGGCTACGACTTCCAAACCCTCGGTCCACCGGCGTGAAGCCGGCGGGGCCGTGCTGGTAAGCGGTCGGTTTCCTTCTGGTTGCCAAACCTCCGGTCCCCCGGCATAAAGCCGGGGGGGCCGCTCAGTTTCCAAAAACTGACTCATCGGCAACACCTTCTGAAAAGACAACAGACCAAAAATCTACTCACGAAAACAAAACTCTTAACGCTTGTTGAACAGCACGGTTCATGCCACCCGCCGCAGTAGGTCCAGACCGACGGCCGCTTCGCTCTCTGATCCCAATGGAATTCCGGCTGAACTGTTTTCGATCAATCTGTTCCGCTGGCTGAATTTCAGAATCCGTTCCCGTACCACGGCCGAAAATTCCCTCGCAGCAATCGAAGGATGCTGACTGGCATCGATCGTGCTGTTGTCGGAAAACCGAATTCGATGCGGCCATGCTCCGGAATGCCCGGCGTGCAGACTACCGCGAAGGTCCTTCAGCAGATCAAACTCGCATAATGGCTCCATCTTCGCGCCCGAAAGTGTGAACTGTCCGTCGATCACCCATTCGACAACCATTGTGCAACGACCATTCGCGGACAACAATCGGCTGCGCTCACGCAACAACTCGCCCAACTCTGATGCCGCCATTCCCTGTCGGCATGAAACCAGTTCCTGAGCGAATCGAATCACATCCGTCACACAGGCGCGGGCCGTGAGCTGCTGCCGCGACAGGTCCGCATCAACCAACTGGCAGCCGAAAGTGCCCCGCTCCAGCGGACCGATTGACTGAGGACAACCGGCGGACATTCGCAGCATTCGGTCGTGTGCTGAGGCGACACCATCAATGGAATCAGAAGTCGATGATGGCGTCAGGGAAGGGACGGCGACGTATGCCAGATCAGACTGAGGGCGACGACCGGATTCCGTGCCAATTTCGATGCCCAATGCGCTCGCGGGACCGGTAGTCGATGTTGGGGAAACGTTGCACTCGATTCGTGCTGCACCGTTTGACCAGACATCCAGGCGTTGTCCCGGGGCCATGAGAATTGCGTCTAATCGACGCAGGGCCGCATGGTCCGATTCCGGATGTCCAGCAATCACAAGCTGAATCCCGTGTGTTCGAAGGTCCAATGTCCGGGTTTTAAGCCATGCGATGGCTGGGCCAAGATCCTGACTTGATTCCGTTAATTTGCCTGCAATCAGCAGGAACTGACAGCGACCAGCGATCGCGGCTTCAATGACATTGGTGACGGCCGTTCTGACCGCAGAACCAGCTGCTTTTCGCAGCCAGTCGGGACTGTCGGAGAGCCCCAGGATTGGCGAACCAAGGCGAAGTGAGTCAGTATGTAAGAATCGAATGACAGACATCCGTGCCTCCCTGCAATCGGAGAAAGCAGAACCCCCCGGGCGTAATCCATCACGCGCGGCCCAAACAGGGTGATTTTACCGAATCGCTCGAATCGTGCCTATAGCATTTCGGCAAAATACGCCGAAGCCAGGCACGCTGTCCGCGAATCTGCCGCAATGGAAAACCTGTACTACTAACGTGTAGAATTTGCGCACGATGCGAAGAATCTCAGGCCATCCTCTCTCGAAAACAAGGCCCCGCGTCGTTGCTGGGGATTAGCATAGGCTTTTTTGTGGAAATGTGGGAAATTCCTTTCGTAATTTTTTGGAAAGGAATCCTGTACGTCGCGGCATTCGGTGGATGAATCGGCGGCAGATTCGTCGCTCGTAGGCGATGGTGCCGCGAGAAACGGAGTCAGGCTCTGCGGGGATGCAATCCAACCTTGACGATGTCGCATAACTGGCTTTGCCTACGTGTCTGGTGCGAGCCGACGGAGCGGCTCGCCTCCGTAGATCCGCCGCTCCATGCAGGCAAGCTGTATGGTGGCGTGATGTGTTGAAGGCATAATTCGATTCTGGTGGTGATTATCGCTCTACACCGGCCCACGGTACAAAAGTCCCACGTGATTTCCGCAAACGAAACAAATGACCATGACTCCGGATCTCGCAAGACTCTGCACTCAAACTCGCCGTCATCTTTTGGAGACTGCGGGACTCGGCATTGGCTCGATGGCGCTGCAGTCGCTGTTGGCGAAAGACAGCCATGCAGAGACCACGCTGAAGAATACTGCCGCGACCGCCGAACAACCGCCGATGCTCGCACCGACGGCCAAACGAGTGATCTATCTGCACATGGCAGGATCGCCGTCGCAGTTAGAGCTCTTTGAACACAAGCCGGACCTTGACAAACTGCACATGCAGGACTGCCCTGCGTCATTTCTGGAAGGCAAGCGATTTGCCTTTATCAAAGGTGTTCCCAAAATTCTTGCGGGGCAGTTTTCGTTTCGTCAGTACGGCGAGAGTGGTCAATGGATCAGCGAACTGTTGCCACACTTTGCATCAGTCTCGGACAAAGCCTGTGTGATTCGGACTGTCCAGACGGATCAATTCAATCACGCTCCTTCGCAGCTGTTTATTCACACGGGAACACCGCGGCTGGGAAACCCGTCGCTCGGATCATGGATCAATTACGGGCTCGGCAGCGTCAACGAAAATCTGCCTGGATTCGTAGTGCTGTTATCCGGGGGAAAAACACCGGACGCTGGCAAGTCACTGTGGGGCTCCGGGTTTCTGCCTTCCGTCTATCAGGGCGTACAGTGCCGCACGACCGGCGATCCGGTATTGTATCTCACCGATCCGGAGGGGATGGATCGCAACCTTCGCCGCCGCATGCTGGATACACTGGCAGAAATGAACGCCGCCGAATTCGAACGCAGCGGTGATGCGGAAACTCAGACTCGGATTTCACAATACGAACTGGCGTATCGCATGCAGATGTCAGTTCCGGAAGTGATGGATATCTCGCAGGAACCAAAACACATCCTCGACATGTACGGGGCGCAACCGGGATACGTCTCGGCGGCCGAAAGTGCAGATGATCCGCGAGTTCTCTATAAGGGCGATGATCCGACATTTCCAAACAACTGTCTGCTGGCGCGCCGCCTGATTGAATCCGGCGTGCGTTTCGTGCAGCTGTACGACTGGGGCTGGGATCATCATGGATCATCATTGGGTGAGAGCATTGACGAAACATTGCCGATCAAGTGCCAGCAGATCGATAAAGCCATCGCCGGACTGATCAAAGACTTAGATCAGCGTGGTCTGCTCGAAGAAACGCTGATCGTGTGGGGCGGAGAATTCGGTCGCACGCCGATGATGCAGAATAATGTAAATACCGAACTGAAAAAGGGCTACATCGGTCGCGATCATCATCCGTATGCCTTCACGATGTGGATGGCCGGTGGCGGCATCAAGGGTGGCCTGGCATTCGGAAAGACTGATGAATTCGGCTACTATCCGGTTGAAAATCCCGTCACCGTTCGCGACATCCAGGCCACGATTCAGCACGTCATGGGTCTCGATCCACACCGTTTCAGCTACCTTTACCAGGGGCTCGACAACCGCCTGATCGGACCGACGGATGAAGGGAGCGTCCTGACAGATGTACTTTCCTAGTTGGATCCTGACCGGATGCAATCGTTCAAAGTGTATGTTTGATGCACTCGGTCATACGATGCAAAACCCTTGCTGATGCGTCTTCCACTTCTGTCTGGTTCCGCTATCATCATTGACCGTTGATCGTCAGAGCTCCGGCTTGGCGAGTTTCGTCTTTCGGCAGAGGTTCTCAATGCTCACACGACTGGAAGTTCATGGATTCAAGAATCTCGTGAACGTTGCTGTCGCTTTCAGCCCTTTTACGTGTATCGCGGGAGCTAACGGCGTCGGAAAGTCAAATCTGTTTGACGCGATAACGTTTCTGCGTGCACTCGCTGACCGTCCATTGATGGATGCTGCATCGGCAGTTCGAGATGAGGTCAATCGCTCAACGCCGCTCAAGAGCTTGTTCACAGCAGGTCAGTATCCATTCAATGAGATGAAGTTTGCCGCTGAAATGATCGTGCCGCTGACCAGCACGGACGATTTGGGCCAACCTGCGAAGGCGGCAATTACGTTTCTCCGATATACTCTGGTACTAGGCTTACAAGTGTCTGATGACTTTCAGTATGGAGAGCGACTAGTCGTAAAGCACGAAGAACTTTCTCACATCAATCTGGGGGATGCGAAATCAAAGCTGGGCTTCGAACATTCTGCAACCTGGCGAAAATCTGCAGTGAATGGTGCGCGTCGGGCAGGATTTATTTCAACAGCTGAGAAGGATGGACAGACAATCGTCCGGCTTCATCAGGATGGAAACTCTGGACGCGCTCGTGAAGCCGTAGCCGGCCAGATGCCTCGCACTGTGCTATCGACCGCAAATGCCGGCGAATGTCCAACGGTCTTACTGGCGCGCCGGGAAATGCAGTCCTGGCGACTGCTGCAACTGGAGCCTTCAGCACTCCGTAACCCGGACAGCTTCAACGCCCCAACGCACATCGGACCAAATGGTGCGCATCTGGCAGCGACCCTGCATGCCCTATCCAGGAAATACCAGGGTGCGAGCAACGGAAATGTCGCCAATATTGTCACACAGGCTATTGCCAATCGCCTTTCGGAATTGGTCGAGGGCATAGCCGACGTGCGAGTCGATGAAGATTCCAAACGTGAATTACGAACTCTGGAAGTAATCGACCGCAGTGGAAATATCCATGCCGCCAGAGCCCTATCTGATGGAACACTGCGATTTCTCGCCTTAAGTATCCTTGAACAAGACCCTGGGTCGCGAGGGTTACTGAGTTTTGAAGAACCAGAAAACGGGATTAACCCCAAGCGAATCGAGGCAATGCTGGAATTGCTGAAAGATTTGGCAATGGACGTGTATGAAGAGATCGGACCGGACAACCCACTCCGACAAGTAATCATCAACACGCATTCCCCGGCAGTTGTGGCAAATGTGCTTGATTCCGATTTACTGTTTGCGTGCCCCACAGAACATGTACTGGACGGGCATCGCTATGCATCTGTGGCTTATATGTGGCTTGCCGATACTTGGCGGTCATTACAGACACCAGGTGTTCCTACATTGGCAAAAGGGGAGTTGCTTGCGTACTTGGAACCATTGGCCTTCGGAGAAGATGATACTTCCTCACGTAATCAGCCGTCGATCATCGGCGATCGAGACAGGCAACCAACTCGCCGCGTAAAGAACCTGTTTCATGATCGCTACAGAACGCTGCCGTTTGATCAGGAGTCGTTCTCTCCATGACAAGGCGTCTTCGATTCACTTTACTGGGTGACGGATCCTCCGATGAAGCATTGATGCGACACGTTGAGTGGATGGTCCGAGAGAATGTCGCGTCGGATGTTGCGATAGACTATAAATGGGCTGACCTCAGAGCTGCGACGCCAAAACCTGTGGGACTCGGCGCAAGAATTGAAAGAGCAATCGATTTGTACCCGTGCGACCTGCTTTTCGTGCATCGTGACGCAGAAAAAGAGGAACCGGAAAGGCGAATTCATGAGATCGTTCACGCATGCCGTGAAATCAAGAGTGGTGCAACTCCGGTCCCTGTCATTCCGGTTCGGATGTCAGAGTCATGGCTGTTGTGTGATGAAACAGCGATTCGCAAAGCTGCCGGGAATCCAAACGGAGATCAGCCGTTGAATCTACCAGGACTAAGGGACATAGAGGGATTGCCTGATCCCAAGGACGCTCTGCACAAACTGTTGCGGTGTGCCAGTGGACTGACTGGACGGAAACTCAAGAAATTTTCTCCGCGAGCGAAGCTGGTAGCGAACTACATTACTGACTTTTCTATGCTGAGACGGCTACCAGCCTTCCAGCGACTTGAAACAGATCTCAGAAATGTTCTTGAAGCGAGGGGACTGCTGCGGTAGACCGCAGTCCGCCAATTTGGCGCAGCACGCTAGCCTGGACTATTCTCCCCGTTCGATTGACGAACGCTGTCCAACATCGTCTCATATTGTTCCTCTGGCACATCTACATTTCCCGCCCGCCCCAAAAAAAGGTACTCGCCATGTCCGATCGTTCCGTCAGCCGTCGCTCCATTCTGCAACTTGCTTCATCGGCGGCGGTCGCCGGTTTGCTACCGTCTGAAATGCTGTTTGCCAGCGCGATCAGTTCGAATAATCTGGCGCTGGTCCCGGGCGATGCACGCATTGGTGCGCTCAAGGATCTGGACGGATATTTTCCGTTCACGCCCTCCAAGTCGGTGGAAGCATGGAACGTCCGCAAAGAGTTTCTGCTGCGGCAACTGAAGGTCGCGTGTGGTCTCTGGCCGATGCCTGAGCGACCGCCGATTGAGGCCACTGTACATGGTCGTGTCGAACGCGATGACTACACGGTCGATCGCGTCTACTTTGAGAGCAGCCCGGGCTTGCTGGTGACGGGAAGTCTGTACCTCCCGAAAAATGCGTCCGGAAAATTGCCGACGATCCTGTGTCCTCATGGTCATTGGGCGAACGGTCGATTTCACGATCATGGCGATTCCATTAAGAATGAAATTGCGTCCGATGGCGAGAAATTTGAAATCGGCGGACGACATCCGCTGCAGGCACGCTGCGTGCAGCTGGCGCGCATGGGTTGTATGGTGTTCCTGTACGACATGCTTGGCTACGCGGACGGAAGCTCATTCACTCAACCGTTGGCGCACGGATTTGCCAAACAACGGCCCGCATTGAGTTCACCCGAAACATGGGGCCTGTTCAGCGCGCAGTCTGAACTCAGATCGTGGAATGCGCTGGGGCTGCAGACGTGGAATTCAGTCCGTACTGTGGACTGGCTGACATCGCGGCCTGACTGTGATCCGACTCGAATCGGCGTGACGGGGGCCAGTGGGGGCGGTACGCAGACCTTTATACTTGCAGCACTGGATGAACGTGTCACGGCAGCCTTTCCGGCCGTGATGGTCTCAACCGCGATGCAGGGCGGCTGCACGTGCGAAAATGCTTCTTACCTTCGCGTCAACACAGGCAACATCGAAATCGCGGCTCTGATTGCACCGCGGCCGATTGCCATGAGCGGAGCGGACGACTGGACGGTGGACATCGAAACAAAGGGCCTGCCGGAACTGCAGAAACATTATGCGATGCTCGGCGTTCCGGACAACGTCCATGCGAAGTACTTCAAGTATCCTCACAACTACAATCAGCACAGCCGCATGATGATGTACAATTTCTTCAATCGAACACTGAACCTCGGCTTCGATGAAATTGTGGAACGTGACTACGTGCCATTGACTATTGCAGGTGCGACAGTATTTGATGCAGAACATCCGGCGCCATTGAAGACCGAAGCGACAGAAGTTGCGCTCATGCATGCGCTTGATGCCGCACAACAGAAGCAGATCGCGGCGCTGGCACCGCATGATGCCGTGAGTCTGAAAGAATTCCGCCGAGTCGTCGGTGGTGCTTTGGAAGCGATGATTGGCCGCACGCTTCCGCCTGCCGGATCAACGTACCTGGAAAAATCCGAGGAGGTGTCTCGAAACGGGTTCATCGAATACAAAGGCGTCTTGACTCTGAGATCGCATGCCGAAGAGTTGCCAACGGTGCTGCTGTTTCCACAGAACTGGAACAAGCAGGTCGTACTGTGGTTTGATCTCCAGGGGAAAAATCGCGTCTTCGCGGCGGATGGCCAGCTCAACAAGCAGATCTCCAGACTGGTGAACGCAGGTTTTTCCGTCGCCAGTCCGGACCTGTATCTGACCGGCGACTTTACCGACGATCATAAACCTGTGTCTCAAATGCCAGTGGTGAAGAATCCACGAGAATTCGCGGGATTCACGCTGGGCTACAATCATCCGCTCTTCGCTCAGCGAGTCCATGATGTCCTGACATCCCTGTCGTCTGCGAAGTACCACGAACAGAATCCGTCAAAGGTACATGTCGTCGGCGTACACGGAGCCGGCGTCATTACCGCTGCTGCCTGTGCGCTGGCAGGCAATTTGGTCAGTTCGATAGCGGTTGACACGGAAGGATTCCGGTTCGAATCGATCACAGAGATCCGCGATGTCAATCTGTTGCCAGGTGCCGTCAAATACGGCGACACTCCGGCGATTCTCGCGCTGTGTGCGCCGACGAAGATTGCGATCGCAGGTGAGACCGCCGATTCCGTTGGGTTGATGAAATCCGCTTACACTGCGAGCGCGGTAAGTGCAGAGTTTCTGGCGAAGAGCGACGATGATTCTGCGATTGTGGATTGGTTGCTCAAGCAGGCATGACTGAACATTGACCGGAAAGCCACATTGCCACAAAACCGGCGAGCGGCATGCGTCAGCTCGCCGGTACGTTGCGATTCAATCACAAATCGAACTTGGCGCAGGCTTCGCCCGCAACCCAAAGTGGCCATCACGCTCCGCCGTGATGAGCATTTGTCAATCGACATTCATCCACCGAGACAGAGTTTCACGATCTGCCCTTGATGGGCTGAAGGACAGGCAGCGCGGGCTCTCCATTCATGTGGCCCAGTTCCAAGCTCGTCACGGCGGAGCGTGACGGCTACGTTGCCCTGCAAAAGCGGCGCTTCTTTCGCGGAGCGAAAGACGACAATTATCCCTTCAGCACTTTGCTGATTGTTTCTTTCAGCACGTTGCTGCTTTGAACGAGAGCCGTCTTTTCTTTGGACCACAGCTCGACTTCGATGTGACTCTTCACACCGCCGCGACCGATGACGGTTGGAATCGAAAGGCAGACATCGCGGATCCCGTAGGCACCGTTCATCAGAGAACTCACGGGATGAATGCGTTGATCATCGAGTGCGATGCTGTGGACGACGTCGGCAATCGAAACGCCAACCGCGAATCCTGCGCCGCCTTTTTTCTTGATCACTTCGGCCCCACTTCCCCGCGTCTTTGTTTCGATTTCGGCGATGAGACTGGCGGTGACGCCAGGGTATTTGTCGAGCGGCAAATTGGCAACCTGAGCCATCGACCAGATCGGCACCATGCTGTCGCCGTGTTCCCCGAAGATGGTCACGTTTACCTGTGTCGCTGGAACGTTCAAACGCTGCGCCAGCAGACTCCGGAGGCGCGTCGTGTCCAGGACCGTGCCGAGCCCGATCACCTGTGCCGCAGGCAGACCAAGTTCTTTCACAGCCAGATACGTGAGCACGTCAACGGGATTGGAAACGACAAAGACGATCGCGTCTTTCTTGTAGCCATGCTTCTTGAGGTCTGCCAGAATTCCCCGGAACAAGGTGACATTGCGGTTGATCAGGTCGAGTCGACTCTCGTCCGGCTTGCGCCGCAGACCAGCGGTGATCACGATCACGTCGCTGTCTTTACAGGCCTCCGTCCCGCCCGCCGTGATCCGCTGAGGTGCCATCAGTGACGCGCCGTGCAGCAGATCCAGAGCCTGTCCTTCGCACAATTCCTGATTGACGTCTACAAGTGCAATCTCGCTGACAATCTTCCCGGCCTGCAGTGCAAATCCGGCACAGGAACCCACCAATCCACCACCACCGATAATGCTGACTTTCATTGGAGCCTCAAGTTTTCAGTTTTCAGTTTTCAGAAAGGGAATTCGGCAGCGTCATGCCGATTGAGATTCAAAGAGCGTTTTCAACGCTGCGGGGTATCGATTCCACGTCGCTTCGTAAGTCAAATTCAACGGCACCCGTTTCGAGTAATTATTGTCGATCTGAATTATTGGATCATCAACGATGTCACCAGGCTCAAGTTTGATGACACATCCATCTTTAGAGACTCCATTAATGCTATCACCGGCCAATGCTGCGAAAAGGTCAACGATAACGAGTTTTGCATGCTGACGATTCCAGTCTTCGATGCGGTTGATCAATTGACGTTTTTGATCAGTAAATTCAGCATGGCCTGGTGACGTCATTTCAATCACGGCCACAAGTGTGTCGCCGTGTACTGTTCGTATCGAAAGATGATCCGCCTTTGCTGCATACACAGCAGACTCTGGCAACGACCTGATTGTTTCATCATTCTCATCATAAGTCGCAGGTGCTTCGATCAGGCAGTAGAGATCGGCACGGAGGGTGGAATTTAAAGCCCTTGATATATCGACAATCCAACCCAATCGAAAGTCGTGAAACGCGCCAGCAAAGTTTTTTTTCCAGTCGTGAATTAACATCTTGACCTCCATCAGCCAAAGTAGCAGACGGAATTGTACACACTCCGATTTCCGATTGGCAGTTGAGTCCTGTGACGGAACATGTAGGTCCTGCCTGCCGGGCAGCGGTTTTCAGTAGGTCCTGCCTGCCGGGCAGGACTTCGCGGCTTGCCGCGACCAGCGACTGGCCGATGTCGAATACAGAGCCTCGCGGCGACGTGGAGCAGATATTCGCCCCGTAGCGGTTCGCCTTTTGGCGAAAGTCCTTTCCGGCAGAAAGGACCTGCTTTATGCTTTTCCAAGCGCCGCCAAGACCTGACTTGTAATTAGCTTCACCAAATCTTCGTTGACATTTGCCGGCTTCGTGTCGCACGCTTCTCCGCAGGGCTTTTGCAGGATGCCAGGATACTCGGGAGCCTTGTCGAAGGCCCGCTGAACGGGGATGTTTTCCTTGTAGCCTTCACGAAATGCGCTGTTGCCGCAGAGGTCACAGTCTTCGTTGTGGAAGCGAGGATCGTCAAAGCCCCATTTCTTCTTCAGGTCGAGCAGTTCGCGGCTTTTCTGTTCGTTGAGGTATTGCGGCTGACCAAGCTGCTTCGCGAGGAGCAGAATGCGGCAGTAAGCGTCCAGGATTTCCGTCTTCCAGTACGCATCCACCAGATCTTTGCCGAATGAAACTGTTCCATGATTTTTCAGGATGATCGTGTTTGTGGCTTTCAGAAACGGAACCACGGTCTGCGCAAATCGCTGGTCGCCGGGCGTTTCGTACGGAGCGATCGGCACTTCACCCATGAAGACTTCCACTTCCGGCAGGATGCACTGCGGAATCGGTTCGCCGGCGACTGCAAATGCCGTCGCATGAGGCGGATGGCAGTGAACCACAGCCTTAACGTCCGGGCGATGTTTCATGATTGCCAGATGCAGCAGGACCTCGCTTGTCCGTTTGCGAACCCCGGCGATCTGTTTGCCTTCCATATCGACGGCACAGATATCTTCCGGTTTCATGAAGCCTTTGCAGATCATGGTTGGCGTACACAGCACTTCGTTCTCGCCGACTCGAATGCTGATATTGCCATCATTGGCGGCTGCGAAACCTTTGTTGTAAACTCGTCGGCCGATTTCGCAGATCTCTTCTTTGAGTCCTCGATCGTTGATGCCGCTGTTCCATTTGTTTGTCATGGTTTTTATTTCGTAAAAAAAAGTTCTCAGTGTTCAGTTTTCAGTGTTCAGTAAGTCGCAGGTTCCTGTGCTTTCTGAACACTGAAAACTGAACACTGAACACCCGCTTTCCCTATTCAACACTTACCGTATCCAGAATCGCGGCGTTGTAGGCATCGATCGGTTTTGAGTTCGGATAGAACGGAGTTGATGCGTCGGCACTTTCTGTCACCGCCATCAGACTGCCGATTCCCGCTCCCATATCATCGTAAACAATAACCGGTTCCGTCCGGCCTGATTCATCTCCATTCAAACCGGCGTGCATCAAAGGAACCGCCAGCTTCCAGCTCGCGCCGGTGAGTGATGGATTCCAGTGAGACAATGTGACCGATCCGATACATTCCATGATTCTCATCGTGTGCTTCCTGCGGAAATCTCTTTCCAGTGAGCCGGTGTCAGAGGCGGTGCCGCGAGCGATCGCAGCAGACGCAGGATGTCACCGAATGACCAACCGGAAGAATCCAGGCAGACAACCTGCGGACTCATCATGGTGGCAAGCGTTACCAGATTCGTAGCGCGAGTGATCACGGCTGCTCGAATGGCAGGATTTCGATTTAAAATACATGCCACAACCGAGGGTTCACCGCCACAGCAGGCGACCATTCCCGTGGCAGCATGTTGTGACGCAAGATTTGCCCCATCGAACTCTGTAGTCGCAGTCAGTGCCTTCCATCCAGCCGCTGAGGCAGCGGATGTGGTCGCGTGGGTTCCGATGGCAATAAACACTCCACTCCGCGTTGCAGAACCTGTACCGCTGACATCACTCGTCAGCCGTACGTCGTTTTTTCGAATGTAATCGCGTCCGGAAGGAGTAATCACCGTTCCCGGCTGTAGTGAAATTGCTCGTCCTGCAGCGTTTGCCGTTATCAGAACCTTTTCACTGAGGACTCGACTGCTGATGCTGATTGTTCTGTCAGCTGCCGCTTTATTGGTGACTGGTTCCAGCAGCGCAGCCGGAGCGTTCGACGTCGTGCGGGTTTGCATTTCCCGCATGACGTTGTGAACGATCTGATCGATGAATTCTGCGCTGATGGTCATAGAGTGTTTCGTGTAAGGTGGGACCAGCGAAGTGCCGGCCCACCATGATGAATCCGGTGGGCCTGCGCTTCGCTGGTCCCACTCTACAATTGTCATTTCCTGCGTTTCTTCACAGGCTCTGGTTGTTCATCCAGAATTCCCTGCACCGAAAACCGGATGGGTGAATCCTTGCGGCCCGTCAGTTCCTGGATGTATTTCGTATCACTTGTAAAAAAAACATGATCTCCCTGCCGAGCGCCCAGCGGGTCGATGGCGATCTGAGGGAATTCATCCGGTTCGTTGTTTATGTCCAGCGGCTGTAACACGATGAGCTTCCATCCGTTCAGCGATGAATGCTTGAGTGTTGCTGTGGCATGGCCGATGACTCGGGCGGTTTGCATACGGGAGTTTTCAGTTTTCAGTGTTCAGTTTTCAGTGTTCAGTTTTCAGTGTTCAGTTCTCAGTCTTTTCTGAATTGACTGAGAGAGTCCAATCAACATTCGATTGATTTGCCTGGCTTCATCGACAATGTGGTTCATTTGTGGTTTATCAATCGTGTTAATCCTGAACGCGATGTAAGCTTGAGTCCTCAGTTCAGATGAAGATCCGCGAGCAATTGAAAGAAATCGAAGAAACTCCTTCTCAGATCTTTCTGAGCCCTCCGCGATATTTGATGCAATTGACACGGAGGCCCGTTGCATTTGATCTCGAAGTGCAAAATCTCGCGATTCACGCAAGGACTCGTACGTGAATACCGCCAAATTGCACGCCCTTTTCCAAACTTCTAAATCCTCAAACGACTGAAAGGCCATAAGGAAAGTTTTCAGTCAAAAGTGTTCATGTTCAGAAACGAAAAGCATGGCCTAAGATTATGGCTCTTTGTGAAACTGCGATTTACTGAAAACTGAACACTGAAAACTCTTAAATAATCCTCAAATCATCCACCATCACGCAGCGTCGCTGGCGAGTGAACGTCATGGGACTCGTCACGCCTTCGCCGGTGGGGGTTGCGATGCTGAACGACAGATAGCCTTCGCCGCCAAGTCCCAGCCCCGCCATGCAGGGACCGTTCTTCACGAACAATGTTGTGTTCATCACGCGACCCATCTTTGTGATCGTATGGACGTCGCGAGAATGGATGATCGCGGTGTGGCCGAAGCCGTGCTCGTATTTCTTTGCCAGAGCAATTGCGTGGTCGCTGCAGTTGGTGCGGACGAAAGGGATGAACGGCATCATCTGCTCTTCTGAGACGAACGGGTTGAACTCGTCCGTTTCACCGTACAGAATCAATGTGCTGGATGGAATGTTCAGTCCAATCTGAGCTGCCAGCCACGCCGCATCTTTTCCGATGTAATCCCGGTTCAGCACATGATGCCCGCCCGGTTCTTTCGGTGGCCCAAACGCTTTGGCAGTGAACGCTGCAACCTGAGCTGCGTTGAGCCGATAGCCGCCGTGATTCGAAACGGCCGTCATCAGGGAATCGAAGATTTCTTTGACCGCGAAGACTTCCTTTTCGCTGATACACAGCAAACTGTTGTCGAAGGCCGCCCCGGCGACGATAGACTTGGCTGCGTTGTCGATATCAGCCGTGGCATCGACAACTACCGGAGGATTCCCAGGACCAGCCACGATGGCTCGCTTGGGACTCTGCAGAGCGGCTCGCGCCACTGCCGGCCCGCCGGTCACCACGAGCAACTTGACACCGCGATGATCAAACACGGCCTGCGCCGATTCGATCGTCGGAGTGCCGATGATGTTGACGAGGTTTTCGAGCCCGGTCGCAGCGAAAATGGCTTTGTTGAAACGTCGCACACCTTCACTGGCGATCTTCGCACCGCTGGGGTGCGGGTTGCAGACGATTGTGTTTCCGGCAGCGACCATGTTGACAAAGTTGCCCGCGAGAGTCGGCAGAGAATGCGTCACAGGAGTGATCGCACCAATGACGCCGAAGGGAGCGTACTCGGTAATCATCAAACCATGTGAACCGCTGATCGCTTCGGTCTTCAGGAACTCGACACCGGGCACACCCTTGATCGCCTTGAGTTTGGCAATCTTGTGTTCGAGACGGCCAATCTTTGTTTCTTCGAACTCAAGTCGGCCGAGTTCTTCCGCCTGTTCATCGCAAATCTGCTTTACGATGTTGATTGCCGACTTTCGATCGTCGAGGGACGCACGACTGAGTTTTTCAAAACCCTTCGTAGCAGCTTCGACGGCTTCATCGACGGTGTTAAAGACGCCCCATCGAGTATCGGGACCGGATGAGCCATTGACTCTCGCAGCCGAGCCGTTGCGGGTCGTCAATTGCGTCAGGACTTCCTGCACGATGTTCCGAATTGTCTGTTCGTTTGCTGTTGCCTGCACGATTTGCATCTCTCTGTCTCGCGACATATCCGTGTCGCAATCTGTAACCTCCCCGATCCGTCAGTAGAGATATTTGTAATTTTGTAGGTCCTTTCTGCCGGAAAGGACTTCGCGACTTGTCGCGACCTGCGACCAAACGCAGGTTGATTTGTGTGGAACATGTCGTCGTTGAGCGGACGTCCGCCCATCGGTTCGCCTTGCGGCGAAAGTCCTCCCCGGCAGGGAGGACCTACATTTGCAATTCCCTCAACTTATCCTGAACCCAAAATGACACTTTGTCCCGAGTCGGAAATTTTGCCGCCATCACAAGCAGTAACAAAGTGATTAAGGCGATCGATATCATACAGTGCTCCATCATCAGCGCCACAACATTGAAGAACGCCGCCCCTTCCAGTAAGGCGAACCCCACGATTAACTGCGTCTGATAGATCCCGCAGCACCCTTGAATTTTCTCCTCACCTGACTTCTGATGGATTCCCGACAGAACGACCTGCTTTAGTTGGGCTTTCACCATGATCGATGGAATCACAAAGTGATTGACAAGCATCAGGAAAGTAAAACCTGCGGCGATCATGGTGATCATCTCGGGCTGTCCATCGATCCTCCCCGCTGTGATAATCAACACCATGCCCAGAAAAACCAGCACCCCGAGCATCAATGCCGCAGCAATGATCTGCATCGTGCGAAACCAAGCCTCAAACTTCCGCCCCGGCAGGCCCGTCGTCGAATCGATTTCCTGACCAACTGAGTACGGGTTGTGTTCCACTAATTCCCCGCCTTGAATATTGTCTTCGACTTAACCTGAACCGTATCGACTATCCCGATGATGGCTGCATCAATCGGAAGCTCCTTCGTCCCCGGCGTGAACCGAGCACTTGATCCCTGAACACACAGCACAACTTCGCCTTCACCCGCCCCGACCGTGTCAACTACCACAAACGAACGACCGGTTGGCTTAAGGCTTTTCTGATCTTTTTCATCGACTCGCAGAGGTTCTACAAGCAATAGTTTCTGGCCGACGAGCGACTCAACTTTCTGAGTTGCGACAAGGCTACCAGTAATGCGTGCCAGAAACATGGGAACCCTTCGGGAGTTTTCAGTTTTCAGTGTTCAGTGTTCAGTGAATCGCAGAAATGCGGGTTCTATGAAGACTGCAAGCACGAACGCCAAAAGCTCCTTTACTGAAAACTGAACACTGAACACTGAACACTGAAAACTGAACACTTAGTGCGTCAGCACGTCTCGAGTCTGGCGTGCGACCACGAGTTCTTCGTTTGTCGGCACTGTCCAGATCTGGACGCGACTTGTCTGTTTGTTCAGGCAGGCTTCACCCTTGATGCCTGAGTTCTTTGTTTCACACAACTCCACGCCTGCCCACTCCATGTTGCGGCAAACGTTGGCTCGAATGCGTTCGCTGTTTTCACCAATTCCGCCGGTGAACACGATCACATCCGCGCCGCCGAGCAAGGCCATGTACGATCCGACATAAGATCGAATCGATGCTTCGAACAGTTTCAGAGCCTTTTCGGCCCGATCATGTCCTTTGGCCGAAGCCTCTTCCAGGTCTCGGCAGTCACCGCTGAGTCCGCTGATTCCCAGCAGACCACCCCTCGAAGACATCTCTGTCAGAACTTGTTCGAACGTCAGCCCCGTGCGTTTCATAATCACCGGAATCGCATAAGCGTCAAAATCACCGACGCGATTGTTGTTCGGCAGGCCTCCCTGAGGACTCATTCCCATTGACGCTGCAAAACTTTCACCATTGCGAATTGCACAGATCGACGCGCTTCCACCGAGATGACAACTGATGACTTTGAGATCATTTCGACCGAGGATCTGAGCGATACGGCCCGCAATGAAGCGATGGCTTGCACCGTGAAATCCCCAGCGAAGAATCTCAAAGTCCGTGTACCATTCATAAGGAACCGCGTAGGCTCGATGTTCGAACGGAATCGTTTCGTGAAAGCCTGTCTCCAAAGCGGCCACCAGTGGAATCTGCGGAAAAGCCTGCTGCAGTTGTCGCATGGCCCGCACATAAGGCGGGTTGTGAGCCGGAGCAATATCCGACAGAACTTCCATCTTCTGCAGCAATGTCTCATCGACGACACGAACGCCGCTGAGATTCCCTGCAAAGACCGCTTTGAATCCTATGCCACCGACCTCATCTACCGATTTCAAACAGCCATGTTCTGCATTCGTCAGTTGCTCAAGGCAGATTCCCACAGCGGCCGCATGATTGGGCACGGACTGCTGTGTCTCTGCTTTGTAGCTTCCGATCTGCGCCGCACAACTGCTCAGAGCGCCCACCTGTCCGATGCGATCGATCCCACCTTTCGCAAGCTGGGTTTCGTTCGACAGATCAAACAGTCGGTACTTAAAGCTGGTAGATCCCAGATTGGCGACAAGAACTTTCATGAGACTTTCGTCGTTCTCCCGTAGGGTGGGACAAGCAAAGCGCTGGCCCACCAGACTGATTTCAAATCTCAAATTTCAAATTCGAAATTCCAATCCCTACAAAACCGATTCCAGCAGAGATGCTTCTGGTCGCGGGATCAGGTGCGCACACACCAGTTCACCGGACTGTGAAGCGGCAGCGGCCCCGGCATCGACAGCGGCGCGGACGGAACCGACGTCGCCTTTGATGATCGTCGTGATATAAGCAGCACCGATGTTGAGCTGCTTCACGAGCGTGACGTTGGCTGCTTTCAGCATTGCATCTGATGCCTGGACAGCGGCAACCAGACCCTTGGTTTCAATCATTCCAATTGCTTCGTTCATTGGTCGTTGTTCCGAAAATAGTTCGAGTTGAATCGGGTTCATGGGATTCGAAATTTCAAGAATCTCAAATTTCAAATCTCAACATAAGAATGCGGATCGCGTCTACTTCTTTACAGGAGCAGCCGTCTTTGGCTTTGGCAGGAATGCCGACAGTTCTTCGTGCGGACGAGGAATCACTTCCACGCTGACGACCTGTCCAAGTTTCGATGCGGCGGCCGCTCCAGCTTCAACAGCTGCTTTCACCGCACCCACATCACCTGAGACAAATGCTGTGACAAATCCGCTGCCGATTTTGTCCCATGCGACCAACTGCACATTTGCAGCTTTCAGCATTGCATCGATGGCTTCGAGCATGCACACGAAGCCTTTCGTTTCGATCATTCCCAATGCTTCCGTTGACTTTGCCATTTCAAATTTACTCCAGCCTTTGCACGCTTCCATCCTGAAACGCGATCGGCAACAAAGGAACGTCGCTCTCCGAGTGACGAAGTTTTCAGTTTTCAGTTTTCAGTTTTCAGTTTTCAGTTTTCAGTGTGTTGCCTGCGATTGCGGAACACCGAAAACTGAACACTGTCAATGTTTACACTGACACGGTTCCGGCCTCACCAATTCCACTTTCGTGGCGTTCTCAAGGTTGCAGGCGTTGCCTTCGTCCGTATCCAGATGCACTTCCAGCTTGATGCCTTTGGCGGCTCGGACCGCAAGGTCTTCAAGGACAGTCGTGCATCCGGGTGATTCAATTCGCAGATGGACGAGATCGCCGTTCGCCACACCATAGTAAGCCAAGTCGTCCGGCCCCATGTGAACGTGCCGCATGGCTCGAATGACACCCTGTTTCAGATCGACGACCCCATGTGGCCCCATCAGTACACAACCAGGAGTTCCGTTGACGTTGCCGCTGACCCGCACAGGCAGGTCGATGCCAAGGGAAATGCCGTCAGTGAATGCCAGCTCGACCTGTGAATCTTCACGGCACGGACCGAGGACTCGTACGTTTGGCAGCATCCGGCGACGCGGGCCCACCACAGCGACTGTTTCTTTTGCGGCATAGTAGCCGTCCTGATAGAGATCCTTTTCCGGCGTGAGCGTAGCCCCGACCCCGAACAGGATTTCGACGTGTTCCTGAGTCAAATGCACATGCCGGGCAGAGATGTTGACGACCAATGGATTTCGTTTGCCGGCAGACGGCTTTAAACCAGGGCTGCTCGCTGCCGGCGCAGAACGCAGCACGGGGATGTCGCTGCTGGAGCTTTGCGGGGCTGTGCCGCTGGATCGAGATCCGAGGTGCCGATTAAGCACATCGCGAACGACTCGTTCGACGTCTGCAGGATTCAATGTTGCTGTCACTGTCGCTCCGCTCTGGTCTTCAGTTTTGGGACTGCAGTGTTCAGCAAAGTCAAACCATGCGATTCACTGAAAACTGAAAACTGAATACTGAACACTATCTCGTAACAACTTCCATGCGAACATTGGCGGACTCCATCACAGCCCGCCATTCATCGGACACTCCATCGTCCGTCACAATTTCATGCACATCCGTCAGCGGACACAGCTTTGCCAAAGCTCGTTGCCCGAACTTACTGCTGTCAGCCACCAGAGTGACTCGATCCGCTGTACGGATCATCTGTCGTTCTGTATCGACCAGCAGAG
Organism: Candidatus Kuenenia stuttgartensis; assembly: GCA_945861465.1. Lineage (GTDB taxonomy): Bacteria > Planctomycetota > Planctomycetia > Planctomycetales > Planctomycetaceae > SXXK01. The sequence goes on along the minus strand of CAMAVB010000010.1, from coordinate 30,001 downwards.
CGTTACTATTGAAAAGACCTTCTGCCGTTATTCCACCGGTACTCATGACTAACCGACCAGCGTGCATTTTCCGCAAAGCCTCTACCGCCTGCTCCCCCAGAGCCACTCCGGTCTTGGGATAGACGTAACCACCGATGAAAATCAGTTCAACTTCAGGACGATTCATCAAGAGCGATGCGATCGGCAAAGAATTGGTGAGGATCTGCAAGGACTTGCCGGTCAGATAACGTGCCACTTCCAATGTCGTCGTCCCGCCGTCCAACAAAACTGTCTCGCCAGAACAAATCAGGTCTGCTGTGCGACGAGCAATTTGCTGTTTTTCAAAAGACGCCCGGGTTTTCCGGGCATCAAAGTCAGAAAGTGAATCCCCAAGGAAGGATGCGCCTCCGCGAGTCCGTTGGATTTGACCGATCGTGTCAAGATACTCCAGATCCCGTCGAATCGTGGATTCACTTGCGTCAATTTCTGTCACCAGTCTTTGAAGCGAAACAAACCCCAATTCCTCAGAAATTCTCAGTATTTTTGCACGACGTTCATCCACGATCATTGAATTTCCGCCCCTGCAAATCACATTTGGTCACCGAAGATGACATGATATGAATGACAATGCAACAGATTCAGTCACAAAATGAAATAATTTGACAGATTATTATTATGGCTGCGTATTTACTCTATTCGACGCTTCCTTGTGAGACTATCAGGCGTCGCCGGGTGGCTTTGCTCAAATGGTTGCTCTATGGCTTCATCGCCCTTGCAACCTGCACAGTGGAAAGAACTGAATCCTTGCGGTGCAGTCGTGGTCGGCTGTAAATTTGGGAGGGCGAGGCTCCTGCCGAGCCGGGCATACGGTTGAACCGCGAGCAAGGAGAATCATGTGTCCGTTGTAGAAGCACAGCCAACCAGCACCTTGCGAAGGCGAGTAGATTTGCTGGCGGGAATTGCGGCAGCGTGTTCAATACTCACGTTGGCAGCTCGGCACTGGTGGGTTGCCGATTTGATTGCCAGCCTTCGGGTGCAGTTGATGATCGGCATGTTGGGAACGATCTTGCTGCTGTTGATAACGCGACGATGGAAAATCCTGGTGGCCGTCGCGGCCTTAACAATGTGGCAGGCAACGGCGATGCGTTCGGCATACATCACAGGCCACATCGAACCGAATCAGTCGAAGCAGCGGTTCCGCGTCTTTCTGTCGAATGTACTTACACGCAATCAGCACCATGATCAGATCATCGCGCAGATCCGTGCGGCTGACCCGGACGTCATCGCAATTCTGGAACTCAGTTCTGCCTTGGAAGATTCGTTGCTGCGGGAATTCTCCAGAACGCATGCGTATTCCATTTCAGAACCGCAGGACGATGGCAATTTCGGCATCGGCCTGTGGTCTCGTTTTCCTTTGTCGCACGAGCGTGTTTTTCATCTGAATGCACCGATCCTGCCATCGATCGAAGGGGATATTCAGCTCCCGTCATGCCCGATCCAATTCACGGTGACGCATCCGCTGCCACCGATTGGGGCCAGAAACTTTGGTCATCGCAATCGACATTTATCGCTCCTCGCACAGCGAATTCGAAAGCGCCAGCAAATCGAGCCTGCCTGCTCGCAGATTCTGCTGGGCGATCTGAATTTGACTCCGTGGTCGCCGTTGTTCGACGACTTTCTTGCTTCAACCGGACTTCAAAATGCCGCAGCGGGACGAGGCCTGCAACCGACCTGGTATCGTTGGCCTGCATTTCCATTTGGTCTGCTCCTGGATCACGGCCTGCACAGCCAGGATCTGCGCTGTGATGGGAGGTTCATTCTGGCAGCGAATGGATCAGATCATCGGGCGGTCGTGTACGATTTTTCGGTGTTGGAGCCGCGTTGACTTCCGCTCGTGCGGCACATGTCTACAATGCGGCGGTGTGATTGATCAAATAAAATCTGCATAAGGAGAACGCTGTGAGGCGAGTTGTAGCGAGTCTGTTTATTGGAATGTCAGTGCTTTCGGGCTACTCGCAGAGCACTTACGTTATCGCAGGTGAGCCGGTGGCGGATACGCCTTTGGCGGTCAGCACCGAACGGGCGTTTCCGAATCTTGAATTCAAGCGTCCGATTGTCGTCACACACGCCGGCGACGGCAGCAATCGCCTGTTTGTCGCAGAACAGGAAGGCATCATCAAGGTTTTCAAGAACGATCAGGAAACCGAAGAAGCCACTGTGTTTCTGGATATCGAAGAGCATGTTGTTTACAGGGACGATAAGAACGAAGAAGGTCTGCTGGGCTTTGCCTTTCACCCGAAGTTCAAACAGAACGGAGAATTCTTCGTTTATTACACATCCACAGAAGCGGACCTCCTCTCGAAGATTTCCAGGTTTCGCGTATCAAAGGACAATCCCAACGTCGCAGATCCGGCATCCGAAGAAGTCATCCTTCGCGTTCCACAGCCATATTGGAATCACAACGGCGGGACAATCGCGTTTGGCGGTGACGGCTTTCTCTATATCGCGCTCGGTGACGGCGGCAGCGGCAATGACCCGCACGGAAATGGTCAGAACCTGACGACTTTGCTGGGGTCGATTCTGCGGATCGATATCGATCACAAGTCCAACGACAAAAACTACAGTATCCCGAAAGACAATCCCTTTGTCGGCAAGACTGTGCCTGTGGGGCCACGCGGAAAAATGGTTCCGGTTCGCGAAGAGATTTACGCCTACGGACTGCGCAATGTCTGGCGAATGGCATTCGACCGCAAGACTGGATCACTGTGGGCCGGTGATGTTGGACAGAATCTGTGGGAAGAAATCAACATTATCAAGTCGGGCGGAAATTACGGTTGGAACATCCGCGAAGCGAAACATTGGTTCCGCCCGGACGGCAACGATGCCGATCGTCCGGATCTCATCGACCCGATTCTGGAATATCATCACGACATCGGGAAGTCGATCACCGGTGGTTCGGTCTACCGAGGAACGCGCGTGCCCGAACTGGTCGGCAAATACATTTACGCTGACTATGTCTCTGGCCTGCTGTGGGCGCTGGAATACGACGAAGCGGAGGGCAAAATCGTGGCGAATTACTCACTGACGGGTGACAAACTGCCGGTCATGAGTTTCGGTGAAGACGAAAAAGGCGACATCTACTTCACCACACCATTCGGCAGCCTGTTCCGATTCCGTTCAGGAGTTGACCCGAAGTAGGGCGTGTCGAGCGACAGTGGATCACACCGTCACTTACTCGAGTTTTTCTATCAGCCAGTACGCAGTTGCTTGTATCTCGATCCTCGTTCCTGATTCCATGCCCCTCACGGAGCCCGTCTCAACCGCGCGGGTGGCATTTCTTGTGGACGGCCTTCAGTCGGCTGTGTTCGACGTGAGTGTAAATCTGCGTGGTGCGGATACTGGAGTGCCCCAGCATTTCCTGGAGGGCTCGGATATCCGCACCGCCCGCCAGTAAATGCGTGGCAAAACTGTGCCGTAACGTATGTGGACTGACTTCCTTTGCACAGCCGATCCGGGCGGCATACCTCTGCACCAGTGCCCAGACCGATTCACGATTTATAACCCGCCCACTGCGTGTCAGAAACAGATGCCCGCTGTCGGATCCGGCCACCGTCACCATGTGCGGGCGCTCGAGGTCGAGGTATTTTCGAATCGCATCTGTTGCTAAAGGATTCAATGAGACGAGGCGTTGCTTGTTGCCTTTGCCTGTGCAGCGGCAGTAGTTTTCTTCCAGCTGCACGTCCTGTTGTTTTAAGCCGACGACTTCTGAAACTCGGCAACCGGTGGCATACATCACGGCCAGCAGTGCGCGGTCGCGTAGATAGTAGCGATCGATCGGACCGATCGGCGCTACCAACAAAGCATCGACCATTTCCGGGCTAAGCACCTTGGGCAGGCGTTCCCAGAGTTTCGGTGAACTCACAAGGTCGACCGTACTCTCCGCAACAACACCTTCCAGCATCAAAAAGCGGAAGAACATTCGCACTGCGACAAGATTGCGTCCGACACTGCTGGCGGCGAGTCCCAGGTTCTGCAGGTAATCGAGGAATGCCGTGATTGTCGGGACGCCGATATCGTGAATTCCGACTTTGCCGGTGTCGCGATTCCAGGCAAAAAACCGATCGAGATCGCGACCGTAAGCCAACAACGTATTTTTTGCCATGCCGCATTCGGCATCGAGATACATAAGAAAACCGGGTAGCCAGCTTGCAGGATCTCGAAATGTTGAGACTGCAAACGAACGGCCTTCGGGAGGACGTTTGCGACGCGTCATAAAATTGTTCCGAAAAAAATCGCCGTCACTGTTCAGAAGGGGACTGAACGATGATGGCGACAGCTGGAAACCGTTCTGAAACGCTATTCTGACAAGGGATCGCTCGAAAAACTATGGTACTTTTTGGGCCTTAGCTGACATCGTCCCGACAGCGGTCGCGGCTTTGACCTTTCGTCCTTTTCACGGTTGTCATCATTGTAGGGAAAACGGCATGATGATTTTGCGGCCGGGTGGCCTCGATACGCCGCGCGGCCGAAATGAGTCCGGCTAGCGGAGCCGCGTCAGCCCTCCGATATCTCGTTTTTGTACCGGCACGCTGACGCATGCCGGTCGCCAAGTGTCTCAATCATGAACGCGCGGAGTAGAACGCCTCGCACCTGATTTGTTCCCAACGCCGGGAAAGCACTCGTGGGTTCGTCTCACTGGGCGGAACGAATGCTGGCCATGCAAAAGCAGTTTGCAGTAGGTTGCAGAGAGAAATTTGTTTTGTCATAGTTTGGTCGCCTCCGTGGGAGCGATCGTCGCGACAGTGATTGCATGACTGTAAACACAGTGACGATTTTCAGCACAGTTGCCGTCAGGACAGGTGCGATGTTCGTGCCTGCTTCATTCTGACAAGAACTGTTGGACCTGTTTGCGGGTGTGTGATCCATGATGTTCGCCGCGCAATCCATCGCCGATTTCTTTCAGGGATTCGGCGGATGGCAGTATGTGATCGCCGCCATCATCCATGCGGTGCTGCTGGTTCACGTCTTTGCAGTTTCGCCGTTCGCCTTTATCTGGCTGGAGCGGAAAGTTTCGGGCCGAATTCAGGACCGCCTCGGTCCGACTCGCGTCGGTGGACTCTTCGGCTGGCTACAGTCGCTCGCAGACGGAATCAAGCTGGTTCAAAAAGAAGACTTGTGCCCTTCGGCAGCCGATTCCATGCTGTTCCGTTCTGCCCCTTATATAGTCTGCGTTTCGTCATTTGCCGCGTTCATGGTGTTGCCTTTCAGTCATGGCTGGGTGGCGGTTGCTGCAGACTGCGGTCTGTTCATCATTCTGGCGATTCTGTCGCTGGAAGTGTTCGGGATCATCATGGCTGGCTATTCCAGCGGTTCGAAATGGTCGCTGTTTGGCGGGATGCGTGAAGCGGCTCAGATGGTCAGTTACGAAATTCCACTGGCGATCTGCGCTTTGGTTCCTGTCATTGCCGCCGGGTCCCTGAATCTTGGTGAAGTTGGCGGAATGCAGCGTGGGTGGTTTACGAATTGGTTCATGTTCCACGACCCATTCACATTTATCGCGTTCTTTGTGTACTTCGTGGTTGCGACGGCCAGTTGCAAACGCGCTCCGTTCGACCTTGCGGAGGCCGAGAGCGAACTTGTGGGTGGTTTTCACACCGAATACAGCGGAATGCGGTGGTCGTTCTTCTTCATGGGTGAATACGCCAGCATGTTTGCGGTTTGCGGCATTGCTTCGATTCTGTTTCTGGGCGGCTGGAACACAGGGCTGGCACCTATTGATGATGCCCTGTATGCAGCACGGAACGCCAGTATCGACGGTACATCTGGATCTGCGGCGGTTGGCTATCTTGCAAACGTGATTGGCGCAGGAGTGTTTGTGGCCAAGGCCAGCTTTGGAGTGTTCGTCCAGGTCTGGTTGCGGTGGACTTTGCCCCGACTTCGAATTGACCAGGTGATGACCACCTGTCTGAAATATCTGGTACCGATCAGTTGCTTCCTGTTTCTGGGGGCGACCCTGTGGCCATTAATCATGGTGACTGGAATGGGGCGCACAACGTGGACGTCACCGATCGGTGACCGGGCGGCTCAGGGGTTGCAGGAGACTCGCGACGGCAATCGTGTTGCTCGTATCTCCGACGCGGGGAATCTAGATGCGGCGCAGGCGCGCGTCGGAGACACGGGGCACATTGGTGAAGGAGTGGTGCAGTGAACGGCGAGTCCTTCCTCTTCACCGTGTTTGCTCTGGCAACCTGTCTGGGCGCGATTGCAGTCGTGTTTAGTCAGACCGTCGTGCGGATGGCATTCTGGCTGGTGATTTCGCTGGGAAGCACGGCCGCGCTGTTCTTTCTGGCAAATGCAGACTTTGTCGGCGCGGCGCAGTTGCTGATTTACGTTGGCGGCACATTGGTGCTGCTGGTCTTTGGTGTCATGCTCACCGCCAGCGGCCCGTATTTGAAAATTGCCACGTCGCCCGGCGAAATTGTGATGGGCAGTTGTGTGGGCCTGTTGTTTCTCGTCGTGGTCTATGCGTCGTTAAACGGCGTTAACTGGAGGAAGTCTCCAGCGGCGGCGACTGAAAATAGCAATCCTGTGGTCGCGACAGGTAAGACATTGCGGCCGATCGGTTTGAGCTTCCTCGGAAGCCGACCGGATCAGGACCTTACAAGCGACGGGGATACGCTGACTCCGGGATACCTGCTGCCATTTGAGATTGTGTCGGTGCATTTGCTGGTGGTTTTGATTGGTGCCGCGTATCTTGCTCGGGCAAAACGACGGGCCGGCGAATAATGACGGGCCGGCGAATCGGGCTGATTCAAAATTCAAAATTTTTACTGGTGCGATCGTCCATGACGGCTGATCTGAATTCCTATCTGTTTGTCGGCGCGGTGTTGTTTGTCTGCGGCGTCGTCTGCATGGCAACGAAGCGCAATGGCATTGGGGTTTTGATGGGGGTGGAGTTGGTTCTCAACGGAGCCAACGTCAACTTTGTGGCATTTTCGCGATACACGGATCTCGGTCTGGATGGACAGGTGTTTTCGCTGTTTGTGATCGTGCTGGCGGCTGCAGAAGCTGCCGTCGCTCTGGCTATTGCTCTGAACTTCTACAACAACCATCTGACGATTGACGTTGATCGGGCGAACAAGCTGAAGGGCTGACGCACGGCGTTCATTCTGGGATTGATTGGATTTAGGCACACGCTGGTTTTCTGGAATACCCATGGTTGGCGAAACACTAAGAAACCTGTTGATGATCGCATGGCTGCTTCCGCTTGCCGGATTTGCGGTCGAGATCTTCGGTGGATTCTGGGGATCGCGGAAGAGCCGCGTTGCCGCATGGATGTCCGTGGGCTGTATCGGCATCGGTTTTCTTTGCAGTTTGAGTGCTCTGCTGATTTGGGGGAATTCGAACAGCTGGACCGTGCTGGATCATGATAGCCACGACGAAACGCATGTTGACACTGACCATGCCAAACCAGCCGACGCACTCGCTACAGACACCCATCCTTCACCTGACTCCCATACCTCCCATCCACCTGTCGTCCGTGGTAAGACCGTGTATTCCGGCACTCTCTACTACCTCGCACGTTTCGGCAGTCTGGATATTTCGCTCGACTATTACATCGACAGCCTGACGCTGGTGATGTTCACCATGGTGACCTTTATCGCGACCTGTATCCACTTATTCGCAATGGGGTACATGTCAGAAGAGCTGACTGAAGAGCTTGTGGATCACAGCGCTCATCTGTCAAATGGTCACCATGTGCATCGGCCCGGTCGCTATTACCGCTTCTTTGCGTTTCTGTCGCTGTTTTGCTTTTCGATGCTGGGTCTGGTGCTCGCCGGCAACATTTTCCAAGTATTCATTTTCTGGGAACTTGTCGGCATCTGCAGCTTCCTGCTGATTGGTTTCTATACCGAGCGGAAGTCTGCGTGTAACGCCGCCAACAAGGCGTTCATCATGAATCGCGTCGGCGACTTCGGCTTTCTGATCGGACTGATGGTCCTGTGGACGTTCTTCGGAACCTTTCGCTTCGGCGAGACTGTGAACGACACCGGCGAAGTACAGGCAGGTTTGTTTCAGATGCTGGCTCGCGATGAAACGGGCAATGTGCTTCGCGATGCAGCATCCGGCGATGTCAAAATTGGCGCGGTGACCACGGGTGCTGACCCCGGTGGGAACCGAACAATTCCTTATTCTCTCCTCGTAGTTGCTGGACTTGGCGTCTTCGCGGGCTGCGTCGGCAAAAGTGCTCAATTCCCGCTGCAGACATGGCTTCCGGACGCGATGGAGGGACCAACACCGGTAAGCGCTCTCGTGCATTCGGCGACAATGGTCGCGGCAGGTGTGTATCTGGTCGGACGCTTCTATCCGATGTTCGTCCAGGAAGTTCTGCTGACCATAGCCTATGTTGGCTGCATTACGCTGTTTATGGCGGCCACGATTGCGATCGTCGCGACAGACATCAAGAAAGTGCTGGCCTATTCAACGATCAGTCAGTTGGGTTACATGATGCTCGGGCTCGGCGTTTTCGGCTGGGGTGCCGGCTTGTTTCATCTGATCACGCACGCATTCTTTAAATCTCTGATGTTCCTGTGTTCCGGCAGCGTAATTTACGGCTGCCATCACGAACAGGAAATGCCAAAGATGGGTGGGTTGTGGCGGAAGATGCCAATCACGGCGTTCACGATGCTCGTGGGCGTGATTGCGATCAGTGGATTGGCGATTCCTGGCCTGATCGGCTTGTCTTCAGTCTTTGCATTTTCCGGGTTCTTTTCCAAAGATGCTGTGGTGGCCACTTCGCTGGCCTTCGTAAAGGACAACCCATCGCATTTTCTGCTGTTTATTGTGCCTTTGATCACTGCCGGAATCACGGCATTTTATATGTTTCGCCTGTGGTTCTACACGTTTGCCGGTAAACCTCGCGATCAGCATCTCTACGATCACTGCCACGAATCACCGTGGATCATGACAGGCCCGTTGCTGGCGTTGTCCTTCTTTGCTGCGTTCTGTGCCATTGGTGGTGAAGATGGTCCTTTGTACCGCTTGATTACTGGCGATCAGCCGGCCCATATTGCACACGGCATTGCCGCAGCAGCAGGTTCGGGTGAAATCACACTGCCGGGACATGACGCGATTCATGATGTGCATGGCACCGCAGGCACGCTGGCGTTAATTGCTGCCGCTTCCGGAACGTGCCTCGCATGGCTGCTGTATGGCACAACGTTGGTAAATGTCGCAGAGATCAGGCGTCAATTGTCGGGATTGCATGGCTTCCTCGTAGACAAGTGGCACTTTGACGAAATGTATGACGCGCTGTTTGTGAAGCCAGCGCATGTTGTCGGACAAGGCTGTGCGTGGATTGATAAGACTGTCTTTGACGGCATCATTCATGCTTCGGCAAAAATCATGATCTTTGTGTCGAAATGGGACAAACTGTTTGACGAAGCCGTTGTGGATGGTTTCGTTAATCTGCTGGGAAATTCCACATTTGCCTTCGGTCGTTCGCTGCGCGTCATTCAGACCGGACGACTGCGGCAGTATGTGATGTTTATTGTTGTGGGTGTTGTGGCTCTGTTTGCTATTTTGTTCACGACCTTTCCGGGTTAGCCGATGAATCCTGAATTCTTATTATCCGCCATCATTTTCGCCCCCTCTGTCGGTGCGCTCATTCTGGCGCTGCTGATTGACAGTAAAAATACGGAAGCGATGCGATTGTTCGCATTTGCGACGACGGCCGTCACCTTCGGCCTGACGCTAGTGCTGTGGTTGGGCGAATTTCATGCCGACGCGCCGGGAATGCAGCTGGAAGTCGTGGAGCCCTGGATTCCGACATGGAATGTCTACTACCGGCTGGGAGTCGATGGGATCAGCATGCCGCTGGTCTTGCTAACGAGTCTGATCAGCATGTTGTCGATGGGGGCCAGCTGGAGTATCACGAAACATGTGAAGGGATACATGGTCCTGTTTCTGTTGCTCGAAACGGGCATGATGGGTGTGTTTCTGGCGCTCGATTTCTTCCTGTTCTACGTGTTCTGGGAAGTCATGCTGCTGCCAATGTATTTCCTGATCGGTGTCTGGGGCGGGCCTCGCAAAGAATACGCTGCCATCAAATTCTTCCTGTACACACTGGCGGGAAGCGTGTTGATGCTTGTTGCGATGTTGATGTTCTACTTCAGCAGCAGCAGCAGCGGTGCCCAGGCGGATGGATTCAATCTGATCAGGCTCGCCGAAGCGGCGACAGCAGGGACACTGCTGAGCCCTGAGATGCAGATCACTGCATTCATCATGCTTTTCATTGGGTTCGCCATCAAACTTCCAGCTTTTCCTGTTCACACATGGTTGCCCGACGCTCACGTGGAAGCTCCGACGCCGATCAGTATGATTCTGGCGGGCGTACTTTTGAAAATGGGTGGCTACGGGATCATTCGTATCGCGTTTCCACTATGTCCATACGGAGCCCAGTACCTCGCCTACACGATGGTAGCGATTGGTGTGATCAGCATCATTTACGGGGCGTTCGCAGCTCTTGCTCAGACGGACTTCAAACGCCTTGTCGCATACAGCTCTGTGAGTCATATGGGTTATGTGTTGCTGGGATTGGCAGTCTGGAAGATCAATGAGCAGACCGGCGAGACAATGAATTCTGAGTACTGGCAGATGGGTCTGAATGGTGCCATGTTCCAGATGATCGCTCACGGGATTTCATCGGCTGGCATGTTCTTTATGGTGGGCGTGATTTACGATCGAGTCCACCATCGCGATCTGAACAAATTTGGCGGCCTGATGGGCAAGATGCCGCTCTACGGTGGCCTGTCAGCTGGGCTGTTCTTTGCAGGTTTGGGTCTGCCAGGTCTGTGCGGGTTTATCGGCGAAGTCTTCGTGGTGCTCAGCACATGGAGCTACAATCCCGCTCTCGCAATCGTTGCCGCCTCAGGAGTGATTCTGACTGCGGGATACATTCTCTGGGCCATGCAGCGTGTCTATCTCGGCGCTGAATACAAGGGTCCACATCCTGAAGATCTGACACCGATGAACATCCGGGAACAATCGATTGCCGTCACATTGCTGGCACTGGCCATTTTCCTTGGTGTCTATCCTGTGATCATGTTCAACGATATGACGCCGTCGATCAGTCGCATGGCAAAAGCGGCGGAGGCTGGTTACCAGCAGTCGGCAGATCAGTTGAATCAGGATGAGATGCAGGCTGCTCAGCGCTAGGCATTCGTCGGTCCCTTTGTGGTGTGTACCCTGTTCTCTTGTCGGTAAGTTTCAAAATGCTGTTTGATGAGCTTCTCGATAAACTGATTACTGAAACAACATCGTTGTCGTTGCCAGGCTTCAGCGTCGAGTTATGCCTGAGTGCGACGATTGTGGCGATGCTGATGATGCGGTTGGTCAACCTTGACCGCTTCGTTCCGGCCTCAGTGACTGCGATCCTAGGAGCATTTGCGGCACTGATCTTTACGTGGCTGCAATTCCGCCAGATTGGCGCAGCGGATGCCGTCGTGTCACAGAAGATCTTTACCGGCTTACTGATTCACGATACGTTCACCGTCTTCTTTCGCGCGTTTCTGTCGCTGTTTCTGCTGCTGACAATTGCGCTCACTTCGCTTACCGGCATCCCGGATAACGAAGACGGCCCGGACTTTTACGCGCTGCTCTTCGGGGCCACAATCGGCCTGATGATCATGGCCAGTGCGAACAGCCTGCTGATGCTGTTTGTCGGGGTGGAAATGGCCAGCGTACCAAGCTATGCCATGGTCGGTTTCCTCAAGGGTCGCAAACCGAGCAGTGAAGCAGCCTTGAAGTTCGTAGTCTACGGAGCCGGTGCAGCTGGCGTGATGTTGTATGGGATCAGTCTGATCGCAGGCGTGCTCGGCACAGCCGATATGTCGCTGCTGGCGATACGTCTTGGTGAAGCGGCTGCTGGCGGTTCAGGGGGGCTCAGTGATCCGGAACTGCGAGCCGTATCGCTGGGTATTCTGTTAGTGATGGTTGGTTTGGCGTTCAAGTTGTCACTTGTACCGTTTCATTTCTGGTGTCCGGATGCGTTCGAAGGTGCATCTGCCGAAGTTGCCGGGTTCCTGTCCGTGGCGTCTAAGGCCGGAGCTTTTGGACTGCTGGTCCGCTTTGCTCTCGCGTTGTCGGGTGCTCCGGGAACAGAATCCCTGATGATCGCGTTTGGTGTCGGAATAGGTTTCATCGCCTGTGTCACGACGACGTTCGGCAATCTCGCAGCGTATTCTCAGACGAATTTGAAGCGACTGCTTGCCTACTCGACAATTGCCCATGCGGGTTATATGGTCATGGCAGTCTCTGCTCTGCTGGTGATGTCGAATAGTCCCAAAGCCGCCTCAATGCAGATCGATATCAATCGTTCGGTGGAAGGGTTGCTGTTTTATCTGTTCGTATATCTGTTTATGAACCTGGGTGCGTTTGCCGTTGTGGCCATTGCCAGAAATCACACGTTCAGTGAAGAAGTGGATAGCTTCAAGGGACTTGTCAGTCAGTCGCCAACACTGTGTATCGTCATGCTGATCTGTATGTTCAGTCTTGTGGGAATGCCCCCGTTTGGTGGTTTCTTCGGAAAGTTCACAATTTTCGCGTCGGCCTTTAAGGCTGGCGATGTTCATTGGTTTATGTACGTCGTCGTCGCGTTTGGTGCGCTGAACACTGTCTTTAGTCTGGTCTATTACCTTCGTGTGCTGAAGACGATGTTTATGGATGCACGACCAGCTGACGCGCGACCGGTGCCTGTCCAGCTCGGATCTCTCGAATCGATCTACGTGATCGCGCTGGCCTCATTTGTATTTCTGCTCGGTGTTCTGCCGCAGTTTCTGAGTGCTACCGCCGGTGCTGCAGCTCAGTCGCTGGCCAAGTTCTAGTCTCCGCAGTTGTTTTTCTTGATGGATATGCAGGTTTGGAAATGACGTGCCAGGATAACGAAGTCCTTCTGAACGGCGTTCTGATTCAGATGGCCCGGAGCTTTCTGCAGTACGTTGCCGAATGTTCGCTGTGGGTTGCGGCGGATGCCGCGTCGGATGAAGCTCAGGTCATTGTCCTGGCCGCACGTCAGCGCCAGGATGTGGCAGACATCGCGGCCCTGTTGGACGCGCGCGAACACTCCATCGATTTCGGCTCATTTCCGACCGAGTACACGGACCAGCAGTTCCTGTCATTGCAGTCCGTGATGAGCGGCCTGAAACGCAGCCATGAATCAGTGTGCAACCGAATCAGCACTGCCGTCGTTTCGCTTCGCACCGCTGGCGACTCTGAGGCCGCTGATCTGCTGACCACTGTCGAATCCCATGAACGCGATATTTTCCGCAGCCTGACGGAGATTGAAAAAACGCTTTCATCACATTCCACGGCAGTTGTGTCATAGCGGAGCTCAGGAGTCGAGCCCACCGACCGTGCGAATTTCCTGTGCGTCGTGGAAGCCAGAGTCAAACTCTGGGAGGACTTGCTTGCCCCGTTTTGTGCTGAATGTGGGACGGTTCCCGAGCATTTGACAATGCTGTGTCGTAGGTAATTTCACCTCGCTGGTACAGGTCCAGCAGCGCTCCATCCATGGTCTGCATCTGGTGTTTTCGCCCCGTCTGCATTTCGCTGTAAATCTGATGCACTGTTCGTTCGCGGATGTGGTTGCGAACGGCATTGGTGACGATACAGATTTCGCTTGCAAGCACCTGGCCCTTACCGTTGGCTAGTGGCACCAGTTTCTGGGAGATGATGGCTTTCAGGCTATTGGCGACTTGAGTGACAATGGAATTCTGCTGCTCGGCAGGAAACACGCTGTAGATTCGCTGAACTGTCTGAACGGAGTCCGGTGTATGGAGTGTCGCCAGCACAAGATGGCCTGTCTCGGCCGCGATCAGCGCAGTTTCAATGGTCTCCAGATTACGCATCTCTCCGATCACGATGACATCGGGATCCTGACGCAATACATGCACGAGAGCATCACGAAACGATCGCACGTCCGTCATCACTTCCTGCTGCACGATAATGCTGCGCTGGTTTTCGTGTACAAATTCGATCGGATCTTCGATCGTGACAATCTTTGATCGGCGGTGTCGATTGATGGAGTCAATCATGTAGTTCAGCGTTGTCGTCTTTCCCATGCCGGTGGGACCAGTCACCAGAATCAATCCATTCGGTTGTCGCGTCAATTCTTCAACAATGGGCGGCAACTTGAGGTCTTCCCGGGAACGAACGACGGTCTCGCACAACCGAATGGACATTTCCGGGCAACCCGCATGAAAATAGACGGCGATGCGGAATCGACCGATTTCCGGCCAGTGTTTGGAGAAGCACAACTGCCAGGTACGTTCAAGTTGTTCCTTCAATGGTTCATTCAGTGCGCCATAGACGATCGATGTTAATGTTCCGACATCCAGTGGCTCGCCGTCGATAGGTCGAATTTCGCCGTTAATCCGCAGAACTGGCGCGATATCACGGATGAGATGCACGTCGCTCGCGTGGTAATGGCGAGCTGCTTTCAGAATCTTTTCCAGCGACCACGACATTATCGACTCCCGAATATACGACGCCACATCTGCTTCAGCGACCGACCGCTCTGCTCAAGTTCCCTCAGGCACCTTGCCGCTTCGATATGCCCGGGACACAAATCAAGGCAGCGACGAAAACTCTTTTCCGCCGTAGACAGGCCGAGCTCTCTTTCGACACGGCCCTGTACAAACCAGGCGAAGTATCGTTCCGGCGCGAGTGCCACGGAACGCCTGACTCGATCGACTGCACGACCAGGCAGATTGAAATGGACGTAAGCCGCTGCAATTTCCAGCGGAACAAGCCAGTCCGGATCGGCTTGCATTGCTTTGTCAAAGCAGTGTCGGTCAGTGTCCTGCCGCGTTGCAGCCATCAACTCGCCACGGACCTGCCAGCGATAGGCCGACTGTCCGGATTGTCTCAGCGATCCGTCCGAGAGCACAAGTGCCTCGGTCAGATCTCCGTTGCGACCGAGTGCCTGGGCCCGACCGGCCATTAAGTCCCCATTTCCAGGGAACAATTCCAACGCCTTGCGGCTCCACAATTCCGCTTCAACCAGCTCGTCAAGGAAAATGAGCATCTGGACCTGCCCCAGCCAGCCGCTCACGAGCGATTTATCCTCTTCAAGTGCTCTCGAATACAATCGCAGCCCGTTTTCGTAGTGCCCACATCGCCGCTCTTCGATTGCCTGATCCAGCCAACTCCTGTCCCGGCGAGCGTTTTCTGCCCTGGACGATTGTCGTTCGTCGGGCTGTTCTGCCGAGACTTCCAGTTTGTCGAACCGACCCATCCGATTCCCTTTGATCTTCAACGTAAATAATTCGCTGTGGCTGTGTGGAGTCTCTGAGTCAGTCATCAACGAAGCCGATCCGCGACCATGGCCATGATCTCCAGACAATTCGCCCTTCAATCTGAGGCGTTTTCACGATACTCCACGTTTCCCAATTCTCCTTTGTCGGCTGAAATCCTCCAGTGGCAACATCGGTACTTGGCAGAATGAACCATGAGTCAGACGGCAGTGTGACGCCGAGCGACGCCGGCGCTCCTCCCGGGTTCAAGGGTCGCCAGGGAGATCGCTGTCCATCCACAGTGAGTTGACCGTTTTCCCAGGTGATGACTTGTCCCGGCCCGGCCAGCACTCGATCGATTCTCGCACCCTGGATCAGGTATCTTGCTGCGACCCCGGCTGCTGTGCGTCCCATGACGCTGTCGCCCGCAATCTCGTACTGCACGACGTCACCCGCGCGCGGAGTCAATTGACTGTAGTTGAAACGGCGGACTAGCAACACGTCTCCGGCCTGCAGCGGATAACCATTCTGCTGAATCACCACCGCATCGACAAAGCGTGTTGCAAAGGAATAGCCGGGAATGTACACGAGCGACCCCAACAATCCGCAGCCCAGCAGGACTCGAAAGGCACGGTTCTTTAGTCCCACCGAGGACCGTCGAGCCACGTCGTAAACGGAAATGCCGTGGCAGGCAAAGGCCATGCCAAGCAGGAACGAACAGGCTGAAGACCCGAAGCAAGCTGCTGCGGCGGCAAAAAGGACCGCATATCCCACCAGCAGCGACTTTCCAAACGTCGCCTGCCCGGAATGAATTTGTGCCCAGCCAGGCACGACCAGACGGCACAGCAGCCCCAACGAAGGCAACTCCGCGTTCGGACTCAATCCCCACTGCCGATTCGCGGACCGGGCCGATCCCCGCGCAGATCGCATGAACCGTGCCAGAAACGTCTTACGCCACGACTTCGCCCAGGAATTGGCACGTGGCGGATGAACATTGATGACCGCTGTGCGCAGGGTCAGCGATGCACCGCAGCGACCGCAATGCGTCACGCCCGGCATATTCTGAAACTGACAGTTGCTGCACTGCGCCATGTTCCGGATTCACTTCAATGCCGTCGATGAATGTTCTGATGTCGTTCGACGTGCAGATCCGTCTCATGATACTCGCTTGTCAGGACACGCGACTCTTCGCGACCGACAATCCTCGCAATAAACTCAGCGGCATCAATGCACTTCGATCCTTTGATGCCGATCGTTCTGACGACGACTTGTCCGGTCGGGCCGATTTCAATTTCAAGTTCTTCCGCCATGATGATTTTCCTTTCCCGGGACTTTGTAATCTTCAATCACCAGTTACGGACTCGAATCTTCACCGTACGATCTTCCGACACTTCTTCATTCACAATAGCCATGTTTCGGTTTGCTAATTCCGTAACCACGCGATGATAGACGTACTGTTGAGTGACGCGACCAATCAGCTCCTCGCCGATCTGCCGAAGTTCGGCCTTTGAACGGCCATGACCCTCCACGCAGACCTTCAGAGCGCCCCGTGCGTCGCGCGAGAAGATCGCACGCACGTCGTCTTTTTCAACAACGATTTCTTCGCCGGAACCACCACTTCCCTCCAGAATCTCGCTTTCGTCCAGTTCAATCTCAGCGCGGTTTGTTTCCTTCACACGACGACTGGCGGTCACTCCTTCATTCACTGTGGCAAATCCCAGTACACCGACAGCTCCGACGACGGCCGCAGAAATGACCGACCAATTTGCAATGACTAATGGAGCAATTACCATTACGGTACTCATAACTCACCTCGCAATTGAGCATGTTCATGCACGAACAGACGAACTTCAGGATGATCGCGTTACGTCGATGAGAGATCGATGACCGGGCATTTAGTCTACTATAACTCGATTTTTCGTCGGGATTCTTCGGTAATTTTGGGAGCCACCCCGGACGCTGGTCGAGCACGACCGGCTGCCCAGTTACGAAGTCGGCTTAATTCCTCGTTCATTGTTCTGGAAAGCGGTACAGTTTCCGCAAGGCTGGCACGGACAATTTTTGTATCCAGTGGGACCTGACGACTGAAAGAATCGAAAAGTGCGGAAATAATTGCTTCTTCGATCTCCGCGCCGCTGAACCCTTCGCTTCCGCGGGCCAGTTCGGACAGATCGAATTCCAGGGGATTACGGCCCCGTCGTCGCAGATGGATCCGAAACAATTCCTCCCGTTCCGAAACTAACGGCAAATCCACAAAAAAGATTTCATCCAGTCGTCCTTTTCGCAGTAATTCCGGAGGCAAATGGCTGATATCGTTGGCTGTCGCGATCACAAAAACCGGAGCTGTTTTTTCTGAGAGCCACGTCAGCAGCGTACCAAATACGCGCGAAGCCGTACCGCCGTCACTTCCCGAGGAAGACGTGGAACCCGCCAGGGCTTTATCGATTTCGTCGATCCACAAAATCGCGGGCGCAATGCTCTCTGCGGTTTGTAGTGCGCGCCGCACATTCTCTTCACTTGAACCCACGAGGCTGCTGAACATGCGCCCCAAATCAAACCTCAGGAGAGGCAATTTCCAGAGCCCCGAAACTGCCTTCGCGCATAAGCTCTTTCCGCAGCCCTGCACTCCCAGCAATAAAACTCCCTTGGGAGCGGGCAGCCCAAATTTCGCCGCCCGATCTGAAAAAGCGATTGAGCGCTTAGTCAGCCAGTCTTTCAGATTCGTGAGCCCGGCGACCTCGGTGAATTCTTCTTTCGATTCGTAGTACTCGAGTAGTCCGCTCTTCCTGATGATCTGCTGCTTCTCGCTGAAGACAACGCTGACATCATCCGAGTCGAGTTTTCCATCGAGCACCAGAGTTTTCGCAAACACATTCTCCGCCTCTTTCAGCGTCAATCCGCGTGCCGCGTGCAACAATCGTTCACGTGAATCTCCCTCCAGATTGATTCGCACCTGCGGATTGTCTTTGACGTCCTCGACAATGCGATCAAGTAGCTGACTGAAGTCGCTGGGACGCGGCAGGCCAAATTCAAGGACGGTGATGTCCTTTGACAGCTCTGATGCGATCTGCATCTCGGGTGACACGATCACGATGGACTTGTAGGTGTCTCGGACATGATGCGCCACATCACGCAGCTTGCGGATCACGGTCAGATTACAACGCTCACCGGACGTGAACGGATGCAGATCCTTAAACAGGTAAATCGCTGGTTCGACCTGATCGACGACCGCATCCAGTGCCATGACAGGGTCTGTCGTGTTGTTGGCACCTGACTTAGTTCGGGACGGCTCTGCACCGGATCGGACAATCCCCTGCGTGATCGTCCACACGAACAACTTCTTGTTTCGGGCCTCGGCAATTTTTCGCAGGCAGCGTTCCACCCGTTCTTCTTCCCAACTGACGACATACACGATCGGATACCGTGCTCGAATCAGGACATCAAGCTCCTGCTGGGGCGTGGCCGCTCGCGGGACCTCGACGGACTTAGCTCGCTTGCCTTCGGTCGGGAGCACTTTCGGCAGCGGCGTTCCGGTGGAGCGTTCAGGCTTGCGGGATTGGTCAGTCATGGTCAGCGATCATTCACGGGGAATACCGGTTGTGTTGTACGCAAGGCAGCAAGTCGGGAGTCCAGCGAAGGGTCTCCGAGCTGAAGGGACCCGATAATCTCGAGGATTTCACGCGAGGCACCAAACAGGCAAAGCCGTCCGTCCGGCAGAAAAGTGATCTCGGTGATCGCGGTCTCTTCATCGCACAGATCGTCATCGCACAGATCATCGGATCGATGTGGCGCGGAAGAGCCAACGGGGAATGGCGGGGAATCAGGCAATGACATTCAGTCCCGCCTCTCCAGCGAGCTGTCTCGCCTGTTCAACTTCCGAACGCAGTATCGGAAAGGCCAGTTCAGAATGTCGCCGCGCCTGCCAGCGAGGCTGATACCCATCGCGCAAACTGAATTTGACGTTCGGCATTTCCGTTTTCAGCCATTCCATGATTGGCCGGAAACAGCAATCGAGGTGCCCCGGCAACAGCAAGTGTCGCACAATCAGGTCCGACTGTTCCGCCGCGATCTTCAGATTGCGCGTAACTACTGAGCAATAATTCTCAACTCGTGCGATGCGATCAGCGCATTCATCGTTGCCAAACTTAAAATCGGCAACGTAGACATCAACCACGCCAGCGAGCAATTCAAATGCAACCGGTGCGCCGTAGAAATCCGATTTCCAGACAATCGTAGGTAAATCCGCGCAGGTCGCAAGTGCAGCAAGAATTGACGGGATATGAATCGTGGGTTCACCCCCGACCCATTGCAGATTGCGGGCTCCCTGAGTTTTTCCCCACGCAATCGCTCGTTGCAGAAATTCAGACGTCAGTACACGACCTCGCGATGGATCGAAGGCGTTTGCTTCCGCAATGCAAAATGCACATCGCAGATCGCATCCTGACAGGTAAAACAAATGCGATGGCACGAGTTCCGGTTCCTCGCCGCATTCGACCCTGTGTCTGAACACGCGAGCTTCGACGCCCGCATGACACGGCCCACGTTCGCCGCTCGCCCGGTTTGCGCCGCAACGATGTTCACACAGCAGACAGTGTTCCCATTGTCTGCGTGCTAATTCGGCCTGATTTAATCGATGCTGCAAACTGGGCATATCATGCAATCGGGAGTGAAATTTACCTGCGACATCTTGATGACCGAAAGTGACATTAACCGCAAGCGTCAGCGAGGGCTGCAAATTCAAATCCCTCGCCGCCGCTTCGGGTTACGATCCAGTACTCGCGAACGTCTGATTTCTGACCGCGCGGGGCATAAGTCATCTCTGACATGCCAGTAGAAAGCGATCGCAGTGATTTTTGTGCGGAAATACGATAATTTTCAAGCCTTTGGTCAAAATTGATGATCGGCCGCATGCGAATCGATACGTGCGCACGCAAGGAACTTCAAATACCGGCAAGGTTTTGTCAACAGTCAGGCTTTCTTTTGAACCAGTCGCCGACCGGAATGATCCGGCCATCCCGAAGAGCAGTAAACAGAATCGCGGCGATCAGATCGGCTGTGGTACCGGGGTTACGGCGATTGCCGTCTTCGCGCAGAAAGGAGTCGAATTCAGCGAATCGTGGTGCTGAATCGTGCTGGATCGGCCAGCCGCTGTCGAGCAGTTTTTGAGCCTTTTCACGAACAACGTCGGACATCTGCTGACCGCACTTCCGGGCAATCAGGCTGTCACCGAACTCCGCCAGCAGTCGCACGGCAAGCCATGAAATCTGCTGTGGCTGCGAAACGTTGGTCGCTGCCGCTTCACGCAGCCAATCCTGTCCGCAGATCAGCACTTGCTGAAATCCGTTCGCGTACTGCGCCGCGATCATGTCTCGATCCGCAGCCAATCGCATGCATTCCAGCAGATTGAGCGTCGGTTCGCCGTTCAGATCCTGCTCTCTGGCTTTGCCCAATCCCGCAGGTTGAGTCATCCGAATGGCCTCATAAACCAAGCAGCTGTCCGCCACGGTTGTCGCATCCAGGACTTCCAAAATCCCCTCCGACAGCAACCTGTCGCGGGGAACCTTTGCGAGCGGTGAAAGCAGCAGAATGATGCCGAGATTCGTGTTGTGATTCACGACCCGGCGAGTCGCCTGAACAGCCTGGAGAATTGTTTCCCCCAGAGTCCGTTCATCCGCTCCCGACAGCACCGGTGCAATCGCCCCCGCAGACTTGAGGAAATCATCAATGGACGAATCGGCGAATTCCCGCGCGGGAGCAACGTTGCCCGGTTTGGGACTCATCACTTCCATCGCGCATGCCGTTGCAACCCATTCCGCACGAGAGTGTGTGCCGCGCTGACATGTAATTGAATCGGTCATTGAAGATCTTCCGCAGGCGACATCACTTCGCGACTCGGGTTGGTGTTCACGGCCAAGGTAGTGATAACCCGTATTGTGGTTACGATAAACTCGCCGATTTTGATTCTCTGCAGAATTGTACTTTTTGAGGGTGGAGACGATGAAAGGGTGTCAGCGTCCTGGATCGGTCTATTTTTGTCTATTCTGGTGTTGGAGATTGTTCGTTGTCGAGTCATACTACAGTGGATCCGGATCCACGGCATTTTGAAGAGGAGTCAATTCCCGATGAAAACTGGATTTCCGTTGAGCACGTGGACTGCAGTGATCTGTGTGCTGATGTCAGAGATGTGGCTCAGCAAAACGTCTGTTGCCGACTCCAGAGTCTTTGGCAGCGGCGTTAATCAATTCAACATGGAATTTGTGTCGATTGGCGATCCGAACAACGCGAATGATACGACGGGCACGCCAAACCCAGCGGGTTCGGTAGGGTATGCGTATAACATGGGGAAGTTTGAAGTCAGCGAGGACATGATCACAAAGTTCAATGCGTCCCAGACTTTGCAGATCACAACGGCCAATCGCGGGCTCAATAAGCCGGCAACCAGTGTGAGTTGGAACGAAGCGGCCCGTTTCGTGAATTGGCTGAACACCAGCACCGGGGGATTTGCAGCGTACAAGTTCACCACGACCGGAGTGAATGACAATATCGCGCTCTGGACCCCGACCGACACGCTCGACTACAACCCAGGTAATCTGTATCGGAGCCGGCGAGCTGACTACGTATTGCCGAGCACGAACGAATGGTACAAAGCGGCGTACTTTGATCCGAATACTGGGCAGTATTTCAATTTCCCAAATGGCCGCGATACGGCACCGCAGGCAGTAGTGAGCGGCACTGATGACAACACAGCAGTGTATACCGACGTGCCAGTCAAGCCGCCAGTCCCCCCCCCCGCAGGCCCGGCAGATATCATGTTAGCCGGTGGTCTGAGTCCCTATGGAGTCATGGGAATGGGAGGCAATGCGTTTGAATGGGAAGAGACGGCCCAATTCCTGTCGAATAGTGATCCTACGTCTCGTCGCGGAGCCCGCGGCGGCTACTGGCTCAGCGGTTCCTCCGATTTATCGTCATCTAACCGGACCGACATCGCCCCGGGGCTCGAGGTGTCGGCGGTAGACTACGTAGGTTTTCGTGTGGTAAGTCTTGCAGTCGTGCCAGAACCGAGTTCGTGGGTGTTGGCATTGATTGGGATTTCCGGATTCCTGTATCGAAGTCGGATGGGGAAAAAACGGCTCAACGGCAAATGAAACTTTCTGACCCTGTCGAATTCTATGTGTCGTGATTTTCCAAACCATCGTTGGTTTTGAAGAGACTGCCAAAATCTGTCTTCAGGCCTAACGGGCTGGTCGGATGTCAGCTTGGGGCAACGCCGCTGACGTTACCCACGGACCACAAAACACAACCCTGCGTCCGCATATTGGACCGCTGTCGCTTCAGGAGCGGAGTTTCAGCGACCGTCATGGCAAAGAGCGATTCGGACAGGAATAATGGATTCCCGTAGGATGGACATTCATGTCTGTCGCACTGGCCGAAGCACATCGCTGAAACAAAGCACGGTGCATTGTTTAAATCTGCGTATAAGGCAAACAGTGAAACACGCATCACGCTCCTGCTTGGACAAGTGAGGCGGCTGACGGGTTTGTGAATTTGTAGGGTGTGACAAGCGCCAGCGCAGGCACACCATGTCTGTGATTCGGTGTGCCTGCGCGTCGTTTGTCACACCCTACCACTTCGGCGAATACCAGATTACAAACTGGTCCAGCATCTGATCGGAGATCGGAACACGCCGTGATTTCCCAACGATGGGCGAAATGGTAGCATCCTCGAAGATCATGCCCGACACCGTGGAGCCGCTGAGACACTGTGGAGCCTCTGTTGCGATAATCCTATTGTCGCGGAGGACAGGGCTCCGCCGGGAGGCAACCCGAGCGCCGCTGCGATGCCGTTGACGGAAGCCTGCGCTGGTCAGATCTGACCGGAGCAGGCTCCTTCAAAAAAATTTCCGTTAATGGCCCGATGCGATAAATCCTGGGGGTTTGGGGGCGAGCTCTAAGCACCGGCCAAACCAACGTCCCAGATGTTCTCTGTCCGCTTCACTTCTTCGGCTATTCTCTTTCACCGTTTCCACAACTGACGCTGAACCAATACAGAGAGAAGTCGGCAGTGTTCAAATTCCCATCACCCACTCGCGTCCGAAACGTGCAGCGATCGTTATTTCGCCGTCGTTCTGAAGCGCATGGTCTGAAACTCCCAGTCCGGATTCTGCTTCTGGCAATGCAGTGCTTCCCAGTCGGAAAGGAACAGCACGGCGCGCTGGTTATACTGATCGACGACTTCGCGACAGGACGACAGCAATTGTAAATCAGACCTGCAATCTGGCTTTGGGACCACCCAGCGAGCCACTTTATAGTTGAGCCACCGGACTTCTGTTTCGGTGTCGTATTCGGCCTGCAACCGGAATTTCACGACATCAAACTGCAGTTCGCCGCAGGCCGCCATGATGTTCTGTCGGATCGAAGAATGCGGTGAGTTAAAAATCTGAATCGCACCCTCTTCAAGCAGTTGCGATAAGCCTCGTTCAAACTGCTTGCGACGCCCGGTGTCGGAACAGACCATGGTTGCAAAGAACTCCGGCGAAAACTGAGGCAACGCCTCGAACACGACAGGCGGCCCTTCGCAGATCGTATCGCCCAGCATGAATTCGCCCGGATTAACCAACCCGATGATGTCCCCAGGAAAGGCCTCATCCATCGTTTCGCGTTCCTGGCCGAACAGCTTGTGGGCGCGCCGCAGCCGGATCTTCTTACCGCTTCGCGGATGAAAAACTTCCATATCACGGCGAAATGTTCCGGAACAAACCCGTACAAACGCGACTCGATCGCGATGTTTAGGGTCAAGATTTGCCTGAATTTTGAACACGAATCCAGAGAACTCAGGCCGCGACGCTGCCACAGGTCCCACATCGCTGTTGCGATCGCGTGGCGTTGGACACAGCCCGAGAAAGCCGCGGAGAAACTGCTCCACCCCATAATTTGTCAAAGCACTTCCGAAAAAGACCGGGCTGATTTCGCCACGCAGAAATCGGTCTCGGTCGTAGTCAGCCCCAGCGGCCTCCAATAGCGAAACTTCTTCCTGAGCCTGCGCCAAAATGCCGGGCGGCATGGTCTCAGGGTCAATTTCTGCCAACGGCTGCACGCGGGCTTCGAGGCGGTGCATGTTGTCGCGAGTTTCGAAGACAGCGGCCTTGCCTGTTGCCAAATCAATGACCCCGCGAAAATCAAAACCGGTGCCCAGTGGCCAGTTGACCGGCACCGGGATGATGCCGAGTTTCGATTCGATGTCTTCCAGAATCTCCAGTGTCTCCTTGCCGGGACGATCCACTTTGTTTACGAACGTCAGCACGGGAATCTTACGAATCCTGCAGACGTTAAAGAGTTTCTCCGTTTGACTTTCGACTCCGTTTGCAAGGTCCAGCACCATGACCGCACAATCGGCAGCGACCAATGTCCGATATGTGTCTTCGCTGAAGTCCTTGTGGCCGGGTGTGTCGAGCAGGTTGATCTGACAGCCTTCGAATTCGAATGCCAGGACAGTTGAACTGACCGAAATTCCACGCTGGCGTTCCAGTGCCATCCAGTCGGACGTGGCACCGCGCTGATTTTTGCGCCCGCGAACAGCTCCGGCGGTTTCGATGCAGCCACCATACAGCAACAGCTTCTCCGTAAGCGTTGTCTTGCCCGCGTCCGGATGCGAAATGATGGCAAACGTACGGCGGCGCGCGGCTTCACGAGCAACAACAGGATCGATCGAAGTCATCTTGACGAAATTCAGTTGACAAAGTGGCGAAACACGGGTTTTAAAAACAATGTCCCGCTTTGTTGCCGGGATGTTGGAGTATCAATTCGATTTCGGAGACTAAAAAACGGTGAACGCGACTCCACAGAATAAATTCATGCCCATTCTCTATACCGCACGCGGTTGGCATTGGCTCGGTGAACCGCGTGCCCAGCGGGCCGCGATTGTGCTATTTGAGATTTCATATTTGAGATTTGAGATACGAAGCGCGGGGCGTTGCCCACGCGGTTAAACGAATGTGCCATCCTCAACCGCGCGCGGTATAAGCCGGTCGTTGTGAAAAATGCCGTTTTTAAGATGAAGGCCGGAATTGGCAGAGTGATACGCAGCCGCCCGGCCAAACACAACCGCAATCAGCCTGTTCCCGGAGACTCTCCCGCAGCCGGGGAGCCTGTTTCATGCCTCACCGTCTAGTGTAACCCTATACGTCAGCGAGGAGTCGGGAACTGCAGCCATCGCTGACACTTCGGGTCAATTCCACTTTCCACCGCGTGTGGTACACGCCTTTTCTCGGTGAGCGGAATGGCGATCGCCACCGTTGTCCTAAAGCCACCTTGTCGCCGCCGACCTCTTTCTGGGACAATAGGACCGATCGGAACTGGGATTTATACCCCGCGCGGTCTGTGTGAGACACTTTTTGTAGCCGAAGTCGTGAGACTTCGGGCTCGGCTCCGAATTCTGACGAATCCGGCTACGCCTCATTGCAGCCCGCGCGAAGTATGGTCGGTGCATCGCTTCAAGGACTGGCAATGCATCGCATGAGAACACTTTTGAGGCGGCAGGGATGCGGACACCTTCAGATCGACTCACGAAAATCCTCACGGAGCAAAACCTCTGTACGAAGGCAGAATTGGTTCTTTGTGAACCCGACGTCCGGCGACTTTGCCAGGATTTGCCGGATTTTGATTCTGTCTGGCTCGATGCGCTCGTCCAGCGGAGATTTCTGACAGCATGGCAGGCTGATCAACTTCAGACGGACGAATTCAATTCGATCGCTGTCGGACGATTTCAGCGGCAACGAGCTCTCGGGCGATCATCGTATCTGGCGACTGATGAAAAGCTGCGGCAGCAGTTTGTTTTACGTCGAGTACCCGCTGACAATGACAATGCTGCAACTGTGGACCAACGCATTGAAGAATTGCTGTCAGCGGTCGATCGTCTGCGGAGTACGATTCCGGCAGCGCTGACGGTGCCTCAGGAAATTGTGGCGATTGTGCCGTCGCATGATCCCGGTTCTGATCGGTCTGAGCCGGTGGCAGCCGCTCACTTCTTCGTGTCGAAATTCATCCCTGGCTGGTCGATGGAGGAATTGCTGACTCGCGGCGGACGATTGCCGTGGGACGTGGTGGCCGAAATTGGACGTGAACTCCTCGCGGCACTGGTGTGGCTTGAATCCGTGCGATTGCTTCACGGTGATCTTGTCCCACGTAACGTCAGACTTGACGTCCGCGGAGGCATTCATCTTGTGGATCCGTTTTCGCGACGATCTGGTCAGCCCGCGTTTGCACTCACTGATCAACTGACTCTCCGGGACTGTGATGGCGTTGCTCCGGAGCAGGTCGGCACAGGCCGCGCGGCCGACGCGCGGAGTGAACTTTATGCGGCGGGATGTTTGCTCTGGCAGCTGCTCACAAGTCGCCCGGTTGTGCTGAGTGCCGATCCCGTCACACGGATGATGAAACAGAAAGATCACGATATTGCGGATGTGCGCGGTCAGGTGCCTGATTGTCCGGAATGGATGTCGCGGCTGATTCAGTCAATGACGCGCCGTTCACCGGAACTGCGGCCTGGCAGCAGTGCGGAAGTCCTGAAGGCGTGGAAAGCCGCTTCCGGAAACAGTCTCGCTCACAGCCGCGCGCTGGCGCGACGGATGCCCGATCATGCCATGCGGAATACGGTGCGGCCACGGGCGCGGGCAGGGCGCAACAGTCTGTCGTGGCTGTGGCCGACGACCGCAGTTTCCGTGCTGGGGATGCTTGTCTTCCTCTCCGCCCGAAACGGCATCCTGCCACAAACACTCCGTCTGACATCCAGCCCTGATACCGATCACCAGACGAAGGCAGACAGTCGATCGACTGGCGTTGTGACCGGGATTCCCGGACCAATCGCGCTGCCACCAGTGAATGCGAACGGCATCATTCATCTGAAATCGGGCACCACGTATCTGGCAGAACGCCGTGAATTCCCCGGTACGCTGCGAATTGAAAGTGATGGGTCACCGCCCGCCGACATTGTCGTTCCCGTCGGTACGCAATGGGTGTTGCAGGCACGCTCGCTGGAACTGCATGGGATCACGGTGGCGCAACAGTCTGGCGCGGGCGAGGTTTCCAAACACGCGGTGTTGTCAGATCTGCTCGCAGTCCAAAGCGGTGCATTGGTGATCGACGGATGTGTGATCCAGTCGCCAGCGGTCGAAGACAATTTCGTTGGCATTGCATGGCATCAGTTATCCGGAACAGAGGGCAATGTGACGATACGGAACAGCGTGTTTGCCGGCGGAGGTTATGCGGCGTCCTTCAATCATCCTCCGCGCCGTTGCGAACTGGACAATGTGCTGCTGGCGAATCGAGGAAGTGGCATCCTGTGCGAATTCAAAAAAGGTGACTCGGATTCGTGGGATGTGTTCTGCACGAACGTCACGCAACGATTTGGGTTCAGCGTGGTCGATGCAATCGTTCACAATGGCGGGATTGATCGATTAAGTCTCAACATGACCGTCACTGAATCCGTGTTTTCGCCGCAAATGGCGATTGTCCGCTTGCAGCCTCCTGCTGCATGGCGACCTGATGCAATGCAGGTGCAGATTCGCGGCGGTGAAACCGGGAACCCGGCAGTGGTGCCACCGCACGTCGCAACGGCTGTCTATATCGACAAAACGCTGAGACAGCCCGTCAGCCTGCCTGAAACGCAGTTGAAGAACGATGGTGTTCTGCTGGCAGATCTGGTTTTTGATGAAACGTCGTCAGCAGCAGTCGCGTCTGGTGCTGCACTGCCAGATCCGACATCACCGTGGATCAATTCGTCTCTCGTCGATTTCGAGGGCCCGAAACTCACCACGCTGATGCCGGGAATTGCTGTCTCACGATTACCAAATCTAAAGTGACTGGACCCAAGTTATACAACGGCCCGCTGCCGGGCTGAGATTGATCATCGTACGACAGCAGTGTGGCAAGCTCAGAAACTGGCCGAAAGGCAAACTCGGCTGTTAGGCCAACCCATGCGGTGGCGATGCCGGTATTCGGCGTTGAGCATGTCTTTAACCAGCTCAAGTGAGACACATCGCAGGTCAATATTGGCCTGGATTAGAGCATCGTAAACAGCGCGTCCAGCGTCGGAGTCAAGGAGTTGCTGTTCGAGCTGCAGATTGCTGATGGACATGATTAATTCCTTTCATGGGCATGTCAGCCGGGAGGATGTTCAGAAGTGGATCAAGGTTCTGGCAATTCTCAGAATTGTCTGAACCTTTCGAGGGCCGCATCAAAGTCCGCCAGAAACAACCCTTCGCGTGGGGCCTCGTCCTGAATGATGAGTTCAGGAACGATCATTTTGAGCCTTGTATCGCGTTCGGGATGTCCGACTGATCGTGATACAAATGCTAATGGCATCCTCCGTGCCAAAGGATCGTCAAAGTCGACAGAATTCTTCGGCAAAGCTGTAATCCCCGGCCGGACTTCGTTTCCCGCTCAAGTCCGCAGGAGCAATGCCTGCCGACTTGCTCAATCTGAGTCGATAACTGCGCCTACATCGTGACACCGCGTGTACTCAGAATGATGACTGGACGACGAGACAGGCCAGTTCCAGCCGATAATCAGGGTGTCGCCCGGAAGCTGTACCGCCTGGTTTGATTGCAGAAGCTACAAAGGATTGAACGATAAACTTGTCGTCCCTGCTGCAGCCCGAAGATGAGCTGAATGTTCCTGGAGGGGCAGGCTGAATTACCGCCTGAAGGCGGGACGACAGCAAAACGGGAAAGTCCAATCAGCGAGCATCCTGATCCTCGCTGGAGTCACTATCGTCTGGTTCGGACTGACTGACAGCAGAGATATTGCCAGCTGTCGCCAGGCGATCAAATTCAGCTTCATCGAATCCAGACGACGATGTCGCCATCACCCCGAATCCGCCACCCACCAGCATCACTCCGACCAGCAAGCAGATCCCAATGAGCGGCAGCGTGATGCCCGCACCAACGTTTTGCACTTCAATCACGCGGAGTCCAGCACCAAGAATCAGTGCCACGCCTGCTGCGGTGCAGAGAAGCCCCATCGCAAACCTCAGCGGTTGAAATTTCCGAATCGTCGCTGCAACCTTCCGCATTTCGTCGGTCTTGACGTCCGCAACTCTGATGTTTGAGCGGTAACTCTCAATCGTTTCAGAAGCCTCAAATGCGTCTGACTCCTCGTTCGCGGAAACCAAATATTCTGACTCGTTCTGAATCGTGATGTTCATCACTGTTTCTCCTTACACAGATCCTGGCGAAGTCGCCACGATCTGTCAGGGAGAACGCAATCGCATAATCGACGGATCAAGAAATCCGATGCGTCATCATGCGAATTGCTGCAACGTGATATGCCACAATGGTTTAAGGACTGAAGCTAGTGAATATTCTCAGAAGGTGTGAGCATTTGGCAGTTGATCTGACGGAGCATCTCCAGATCTTCTAATTCCGGAGTCGCCGTCCACCGAGGATGCCTGTCTGCGGTGCTGGCTCAACGGGCGGTGCTGGCTCAACGGGATATCCGTAAAACATGTAGTTCTTGTGCCATCTCCCCCGAAATCGGGGGAGAAGGTGGCCGACAGGCCGGATGAGGGGCCTGCCCAGTATGTCAACTTGCGAAAAAAGCCCCCTCACCCCAGCCCTGGCCTGATGAAATGGTTTTTTTCTCGGGTTTTGATTTGTAAATGTTATGCGGCGGCAGCGGCCTCGGCGTAGGCGGTTTGTCGTCTTGAGGCGAGCGTTGTTTTCAGGTTGTTGGTGA
>CAMAVB010000009.1 GCA_945861465.1 Candidatus Kuenenia stuttgartensis | reverse complement strand
GCTTTCGCCACGACAGACTTCCGCGTCGCCTGAGCGGCTTCGATATCATCGTCATCGAAGATCAATTCACGCAGCGCATCCCGCATGTGCCACTCGACATAATACGCCAGCATACACAGGAACACATGCGCTCGAATACGATCGTCGTTTCCAGTGGCGAATCGGGCGAATGTGCAGATCGATCGACTTCAGACTTCGAAACGCACGCTCGACTTTCGCAAGGCTCTTGTAGGTCAGCACGACACGGCCTTGCTGCAATGAACTGATCAAGTCCGATGTTCCGCATCGTGCCCAGCACAGCCGCGACGATTCCATGCGGCAGGCTGCGTTGAATGGTCATCGTGCCACCATTGCCGACGAGCGGTTGTCCCGTGGCCAGCCGATTTTTGATGACGGCGAGCAGATCGTCCGGCAGATCGGAGATGTTGGCGACGGTCTCATGCTTGACCTTGCCATCTTCACGAAACGTCCGGCGGAGGTACGTCGAAACGTGGACCTTGCCTTTGTACTTTCTTCTGATTTCCGCCACATGCACGGGGCGTTTGTCTGGCTTGCTCATCGGGGATTTCAGTGGCAGGGAAAACAATGTCCAGGAAAATCCCGATATGTTCTGGCTACACATGTAATTTAACAATATCCGATTTTTGACAAAATCCCAGTATTCTATTGCTCAAAGCTCATTTTGGAGCCGTTCAAGTTCAGGTTAATGAATGTCGATTGACAAATGCTCATCACGGCGGAGCGTGACGGCTAAGATGGGAAACGCATCCGCTGGCTCAATCCCTGAGCACTTTTCTCACATCAGGATCGGTCGCACGACCTCACCATGCACGTCCGTCAGACGGAAGTCGCGGCCCTGGTAGCGGTAGGTGAGGCGTTTGTGGTCGAGTCCCAGCAGATGCAGAATCGTGGCGTTGAGATCGTGGATGTGTACCGGTGAATCGGCGATGTCCATGCCGAAGTCATCAGTCTGACCGTGCGAGACTCCGCCTTTGATGCCGCCGCCGGCGAGCCACATCGTGTACGCATCTTTATGATGATCGCGGCCGGGGACATCCTGTGCTTTTCCGTCACCGCCCTGACTCAACGGCGTGCGACCAAATTCGGAACCCCAGACGATCAAAGTCTCCGACAACAGATCACGGGCCTTCAGATCGCGGATCAGCGCGGCCATGCCCTGATCGACGTCTTTGCACTTGGCGGGCAAACGTGTCTTCAAACCACCGTGGTGATCCCAGTCGGAATCGTACAGCTCAATATGCCGCACACCGCGTTCCACAAGTCGTCGAGCCAGCAGACAGTTGTTGGCGAAGGACGCTTCGCCAGGTTTGGCTCCGTACATCTCCAGCGTTTCCCTGGTTTCTTCGGCGATACTCATCAGTTCCGGAACTGAAGTCTGCATCCGGAAAGCCAGCTCGTATTGACTGATGCGAGTTGAAGTCTCTGGATCACCAGTCACCTCCAACTGGAGCTGATTCAATTCTCGCAGGGCATCCAGTTCACGACGGCGATCGTCGGGCTGATAGCCCTCCGGGCTGGAAAGAAACAGCACTGGATCTCCCTTGGACCGAAACTGAATTCCCTGGTGAACGCTAGCCAGAAATCCCGGAGACCAGAGACTTGTTCCGGCTCCACCGGGCGGACCGCTGAGCAACACAACGTAGCCGGGAAGATCCTCGTTCGCCGAACCAAGACCGTAAGTGACCCAGGAGCCGAGACTCGGGCGACCTCCGCGTCCGAATCCGGAATGCAGAAACATCTGAGCCGGTGCGTGATTGATTTCGTCGGTGTGCATGGAACGAATGACGGCGATATCATCCGCCAGCGAAGCCAGATTCGGCAGGAGTTCGGACAACATCTGCCCGCTTTGTCCATGAGCGGCAAACTTCCACGGTGAGCCTGCCAGGGTCGAGGTCTTGCCGATGAATGCAAAGTCACGACCTTTGGTGACTTCAGCGGGACATGGCTGATTGTGACGTTTGACCAGTTCCGGTTTTGGATCAAAAAGGTCCAGCTGCGACGGCGCGCCGACCATGTGGAGATAGATCACATGCTTCGCCTTTGGCGTGAAGTGAGGAGCACGGGACCTGTCCGGATTCGCAGCTGCGGCTGTTGCAGACTTCGACATCATTTCAGCAAGCGCAATGCTGCCGAGGCTGAAGCCGCTGGCTGCGAGAAAGCCCCGTCGTGAATGTGTGTGGCGCATGATCATGGGATGTCAGGGTTTCGTAATGGTTTCATGCAGGTTCAGCAGCACGGTTGTCAGACTGTACCATGCGGCGACTGTGTGCGGCTGCTCTTTCACGCCCGACGGCGTGTCACGGGTGATGCGCAGGACGTCGTCCGGGCGCTGTTCAAATACTGCGGACTGTGTTTCAAAGAGTCGCGTGAGAGCATCTCGCTCGTCAGCGCTCGGTTTGCGAGACGTGCAGAGCTGAAAGGCGTAATCCAGTTTCGTGCGAAAATCGGCTGCAGCGCATTCTGACAATACTCGATGAGTAAAAGCTCGCGCGGCCTGCACATAGACCGGGTCATTTAGCAGCGTCAATGCCTGTAACGGTGTATTGGTGCGAGAACGTTGCACGGTGCAGGCGAGTCGAGCCGAGGCATCGAAGGTGGTGAGACTCGGATTCGGCGCGCTGCGCTTCAGTACGACGTAGATTCCCCGACGGTATTTCTGAGTGCCTTCGCTGACGACGTAGTCGTATTGTTGTCCGCCGACTTTGGCCCATAATCCATCCGGCTGTGGAGGACGAATGGGCGGTCCGAATTGCGTCAAATCCAGGAGTCCGGAAACTGCCAGTGCATTATCGCGAATCATTTCGGCGTCAAATCGAAACCGAGGCCCGCGCGCCAGCAGGCGGTTTTGATCATCCGCCTCAGCCAGTTCGCGTGGAATGCGGGAGGACTGGCGATACGTCGATGAAAGCACAATCGTCCGCAGCATATGCTTCATTGACCACGTATTCTGCATAAATTCGACGGCCAGCCAGTCCAGCAGTTCCGGATGAGACGGCGATTCGCCTTTGACTCCAAAGTCTTCGAGCGTCGCCACAAGCCCCTTCCCAAAGATTTCGGCCCACCATCGATTCACCGTCACTCGCGCGACGAGCGGATTGGCAGGGTCAACAAGCCAGCGCGCCAGGGTCAGGCGATTCGGAGGACCGTCCGGCATCGGATGCAGAATCGCCGGTGTACCAGGCTGAACGCCGGGACCGCGCTGGCGATAATCACCGCGTTCGAAAATGAAGGTTGGTCGCGGTTCCTGTTCGACCATCACCAGAGTTGAGTCAGGAGCTAGTTTTGCG
This sequence comes from Candidatus Kuenenia stuttgartensis, assembly GCA_945861465.1. GTDB lineage: Bacteria > Planctomycetota > Planctomycetia > Planctomycetales > Planctomycetaceae > SXXK01. The sequence continues at coordinate 57,158 of CAMAVB010000009.1, read as the reverse complement.
ATCTCTTTTTTTGCCACGGCAATCTGCCGACTCCAGCGTTTCGCAGACGGATCGGATTCCAGACGGAAATCGACCAGTTGCTTTCGTTCGGCAACAGTCCATGCAGACGGTGCGCGCTGCAGCAGTTGAGTGATCTCGCCGGAAATACTCGTGAAGTCGCCACGCGCAATGCTTCCTGTGACAGCGGCAATTCGAAAGCATCCCAGAGTTCTCGCGTTGCCAAAATCCTGTTGCAGTTCAATCGTCAAATGATCGCCATCATTGAGATCGAGTGAATCTTCAAGAACAAACACTGCCCAGTGTGGCTGACTAAATTGCGGTGCAATCGCCCAACCGGATTCGGCATTTCCGTCCACCGCGCCGAACACGTCCCATTTGGCCTGGGAAAAATCTGCTGTGGCTGAAACAAACTTCAGCAGCTTCGGCGACGGTTCAGACTTGCGGGTGACCGACACGGTGAACTCATGCAGCACAAAGTTTGCGCGCTTCGAATCGCCACGACCTGGCCCCATGCCAGGCAGAGATTCGTGTGTGAGTGCGTCCAGTCGGAACGCCCGAACGTTCTTCAGATTCGCAGCGGCAGTCATCGTATAACGGTCTTTGGCAGGCGCGTCAGTCCCCACCAGCAGGATCGAACCGTCTGGTTGTTTTTCAAACGAATCCGTGGTCCCAAGCGATTGAAAGTCCGTGATTCCCAGCGTGTGCGTGACGGGTGCATCGGTGGTCCGGGAGGCCAATTCAGCTGTCCATTCGACGATGGTGGAATCCAGGTCGATTCGCCGCTTCGCCAATGATGCTTCCAGCTGCGTCAGTTTTTCAGCCAGTGGTGCTCTTTCGCGGTCTCGTGCGGGGTCTGAGATTTCCATCGAAGGCCCCTGAAAGGCAATCGATGACGGCCGGCGGGGATTTTTCAGATCCGCTTCAATCGCAGTGTTATTGAAGAACGCGAGCAGACTGTAGTAGTCAGTCGTCGTGAATGGATCGTACTTGTGATCATGACACTGAACGCACTCCAGCGTTGATCCAAGCCACACGGTCGATGTGGTGTTGACTCGATCTATCAACTGCTCCGTGCGAGATTCTTCAGGTAACGATCCCGCTTCGACATTCGTCGCCGCACTTCGATGAAATCCAGTTGCGATCTTCTGCGATTCCGTGGCGTCTGGCAGCAGATCGCCCGCAATCTGTTCGACTGTAAACTGATCGAACGGCATGTCGTCGTTCAGCGCCTTGATAACCCAGTCTCGCCACGCCCAGTTGTCACGAAGATCGTCCCGCTGGAAACCATGCGAATCCGCGTAGCGCGCCAGATCCAGCCAGTGCCTCGCCCATTTCTCGCCAACCTGCGGTCGTTTCAGCAGTTCGTCAACCACCTGCTGAAACCTGTCGTCAGACGGGTCCTGCACAAAAGCGTCCACTTCTGTCGGCGTGGGCGGAAGGCCGATGAGATCGAAGCAGACGCGCCGCAGCAGCAACGCCGGTTCGGCAACGGGTGATGGCTTCAGTCCGGCAGCGGTGATCTTTTCGAGGACAAACGCATCCAGCGGCGAGCGGCTCCAATTGTCATCTGCGGATGACGGAGGAGCATTCTGTACGGGAATCTGATAAGACCAGTGCTTCGGGATCTCGAAGGACTCCGGCCATTCGGCTCCTGCGGCAATCCACTGACGCAGAATGGCGATATGTTTCGGGGACAGAGGCTCGCCGGTGGCCGGCATGATTTCTTCGTGATTGCGCGGCAATGTGATGCGGCGGATCAACTCGCTGGCATCCGGATTTTGGGGAATGACAATGTCACCTTCCGCCAGATTCTGGTGGCCATCCAGACGAAGCTGGCCCTCCTGCTTCTTTGCACCGTGACACTCCAGACACGATCGTTGCAGGATGGGAAACACGTCCCGTGAAAAGCTCCATGAGTCAGAGACCGGCGCTGCGTGCTGGTCGCCGAACTGCGCAATTCCCTGCACGACGGCAGCATTGATGGAAGCCAGTACAACGGCAAATCTCAAGACGTGACTTCTGCCCATAAACAAAAGGGCTTTTCATGGAAACTCTGTACGAACGGCGCACGCATTCCGAACAGTCTGCAGTCTGGATCGATCCTTTGCAATCGCTGGATGACCAGGCATTGCAGGGTGACGCGGTTTCAGCTTCCTGCGGAAGGCTGTTTCACTGGAGTTATTGGCAGCGAATCCTATTCTGAATTGAGCATCTGAATTGATGCAGCGGTGCAGTCGTCGATGATTGTGAAAGTAGGTCCTTTCTGCCGGAAAGGACTGTGTTCGGTAGGCCCTTTCTGCCGGAAAGGACTGTGTTCGGTAGATCCTTATCTGCCGGAAAGGACTTGCTCCGTAAGGCGAACCGCCATGGCTCGCACATCGGCTCCACGTCGCCGCGTGACCGTCCTTTCGACCTCGACTCGTCGCTGGTCGCGGCGTGGCCGCGAAGTCCTGCTCGGCAAGCAGGACCTACCGAAATCGGCGATGCAACCAATTTAGCAGTCACAACACTCGTTCAGTTGCCAATGCACTCGAGATTCACTGAAATGCGGTATTGTTCACAACCTGACAGTCCCATTTCCTGTCGCTGCGGCACTGCCGCATTCTGGAATCCTCAAATCATGCCACAATTCATTCGCAATCAGCAACTGTTTCGTCTTTCTCTTTTCGTCATTGGACCCCTCCTGATCTGGCAGACAGTGACTGCCGACGAAAAATCGCCGGAACTGAAATGGAAAATGCATACGATCAACGATCAATCGCCCTATGAAGCCTGCGGTGCGGCGGACTTTAATGGCGACGGAAAGTTAGACATCTTCTCGGGTGACTCGTGGTATGCCGCTCCGAACTGGACAAAGCACAAGGTCCGGGATGTTCCGGCGAGCACCCAGAATCCGCATTACTATGAAGACTTCGCTGACTCGCCGCTGGATGTGAACGGCGATGGACGTCCTGATATCGTCACGTGCAATTATTTTGGCAAGCGCGTGGGCTGGGTCGAAAATCCCGGTGGCGACGCGACAGCAGCTTGGACTGAGCATGAAATTGATACTCCCGGAAATATGGAGACCGGCGAACTTGTCGATCTCAACGGCGACGGCAAACTCGACTTTCTGCCGAACACCGGTAACGTCGTTGTCTGGTACGAACTGACGCAACAGAAGCCCGCCGTCGTCTGGACCAAACATGATCTCGGCAGCGAAGGGGCAGGTCATGGTGTGGGAGCCGGTGACATCAACCGCGACGGACGCCTCGACATCATCACGCCGAAAGGCTGGCACGAACAGCCCGCAGACGCGGCCTCAAACGCATGGCCGTTTCATGCCGAGTTTCAACTTGGAGCCGCCGGGATTTTCATTCACGGTCGCGACGTCGATGGCGATCAGTTGACGGATATCGTCTATGGCATGGGCCACGGATTTGGTTTGAGCTGGCTCAAGCAGACTGCTGGAACCGACGGCAAGCGAGAATGGACCAAACTGAATATCGACGACACATTCTCACAGGTCCACACGCTGGTCTTTACCGATCTGGATGGCAAAGGCGAACCGGAACTCGTCACCGGCAAACGAGTCTACGCACACGAAGTCGAACCCGGCGACACCGATGCATCCGTTGTCTTTTACTACCAATTTGACCGCACTGCGGCAAAGTGGAACAAACACGCAATCTTCCACGGTGACCCGGCACTCAACGCTCCGAAAGACGCCAAAGACCGCTGGGCTCTGAAAGATTTCCCAAAAGGCAGTGCCGGCACAGGCCTTCAGGTGGCCGCAGTTGACATGGATGCCGACGGAGACATCGACCTCGTGTGCCCCGGAAAATCGGGGTTGTACATGTTTGAGAATCTCGGTCAGTGAGACGAAGAATCGATAACGCGATCTCCCGCCGGTTGTCGGGTCGGCTCTCCGGAGGCGACCTGCGACTTGTCTCTTAAAGGCTTCAACAATAAATTCGTCGCATGTTTGCTGAGGGCGTCAATAGCTGCGATGATCTGGCGGGGCATTGTTTGTGTGTAATTTCTCATTCTTCGGGCAGATTATTTTCTTAAATGTTTACACGCATCCAGACTCGTGCATTTCGGTGCCTGCAATCGATTGATCAGGAACTGGGCTCCTTTTGTGCACTTGTCGGCCCGAACGCCAGCGGCAAGACGACATTTTTGGATGTCATCGCATTGTTGAGTGAGCTGCTTCGCAATCGCGGCGACGTGGTTGAGACAATTCAGAATCGCAGCGCCGACTTTCAAAAGTTGCTATGGATGGAGCAGGGGACCGCATTCCAGTTGGCCGTCGAAGCGGAAATGCCAGCAGCCGTTCGCGAAGCAATGGCACCTGACAAACGGCGATTTAGTAACGTTCGATATGAATTGGAAATAGGACTTGATCCATCGACGAACCAGATTGGACTGAACCACGAAACTCTCTGGCTGCTTGAGCCAGAACCTCCTCAAATCCGAGTCCAACGCGAACTTTTTCCAACGCAACGGTCGGAGATGCCCTCGATCCTGTGTTCATCCGGAAAGAAAAAACAGACGACGCTCACGAAGACGCCTAACGGCAACGACAACTACTACACTCAAGGTCGGCAGAGCTATAAACCTTCGTTTAAGCTGGGCCGTGGACGTTCCGCGTTGGCGAACATTCCGGCTGATACGGAGAGTTTTCCAGTCAGCATTTGGTTCAGGGAATTTCTTGAAAAGGGAGTTCAGTCACTTGTACTCAACAGTCAATCCATTCGAAATCCCAGCCCTCCAGGACTCGGTCGAGCGTTCCTGCCTGATGGTTCAAATCTGCCGTGGGTGATCGCTGAACTGCAAAAAGACGAGTTTCGATTTCGCGCCTGGCTTGACCACGTGCGAACGGCGCTCGGAGACATTCACAATATCACGACATCCGTTCGTCCGGAAGATCGCCATTGTTATCTGACCGTCGAATACGACAACGGTGCGAGCGTACCCTCATGGCTGGTCTCTGACGGAACGCTGCGATTATTGTCCCTTACGATCCCGGCGTACGTTCCCGACCTGCAGGGAGTGTTTCTCATTGAAGAACCTGAAAACGGGATTCATCCACGAGCAATCGAAACGGTATTGCAGTCTCTGGGTTCCATGTACCAGAGCCAAGTGCTCGTGGCGACTCACAGCCCCGTCGCCTTGAACATGCTGGAGCCGTCTAAAGTCCTGTGCTTTGCAAAAGACACAAATGGAGCCACGGACATTATTTCAGGGGATGAACATCCTGCGCTCAGAGATTGGAAGCGTGGTGAGCCCGACTTGGGTGTTCTCTTCGCGTCCGGAATTTTGAGCTGAGTGAGGTTTGGCATGCAGGATCTGGTGCTGCTGGTTGCTGATAAGAACGCTCAGTTTGCTCTGAGTGGAGCTTTGCATCGGCCTCAGGCGATTGGGATTCGCAGCATCGAATTCGTTTTTCTGGTCCATCCCGGTCGTGATGGTGGAACACGAAAGACCGGGCCAGAGATCCTCAACCTGGAGGCACGACGCTTTCGTCATGCAATCCTGGTTCTGGATCTTGAAGGCAGCGGCTCCGAATGTTCCGAGGCGGTCGCTCTGGAACAACAACTCGACAAGCGATTGACAGCCACATGGCAGGGGCGTGCGAAATCCATCGTCATTGAGCCAGAAGCGGATATTTGGCTGTGGGGTTCTGACAATGCCATGCAACAGGTTTTGAGATGGACCGATTCCAGATCGATTCGGGCCTGGCTGCAGGAAAAGGGATTCGACTTCACTTCGGAAGGAAAACCAAAACGGCCGAAAGAGGCTTTCGAGGAAGTTGTCCGAAAATGTCAATTACCACGATCTTCATCGCTCTACAGCGAGATTACGGGAAAGCTAAGTCTTAGTCGCTGTACAGATTCAGCCTACCAACGATTATCCGCAAAGCTGAAAGAGTGGTTTCCAGCTCCCGAACTCTCGTAGCCCATAAGCGACTACATCAATCGGCGATACACCATCATGCAACAGATCGGTGGACGCTTGCCGAACAGAAATGCTTTCCATCAACGCACCGTGAAAATCGAACCCCATTGAATTGCCCACGAATGCAATTGAAGTCGTTCGACAGACGGTCTTCTCTATCCACAGTACCCAGTTTCAACCCGGCAGCCCGAGAAGATCCTGTGGCATCTCGGGCTGGTCTTTTGCCTGTTCGGCAGCAAGGCGACTGCGAAGATCGGTGACGACGTCCGGCATGCTGTCTGCCATGTCAGACTTCTCGTACGGGTCATTACCGATGTTGAACAGCTGGGCCTTGCCCTTTCCTGGCACAATAAGTTTCCAGTCTCCGTGACGAAGGGAATGCCCGCCTTTCATGGCGATGTAGATGGTGCGGGGTTCTGAATCCGTCGCAGAACCTGTCAGGACTGGCCACTGATTGACACCATCCCATTGAAGATCAACCTGTGATTTGTAGCCAACAAGATTGGCAATTGTGGGCATCCAGTCGGCGACATGCATCGGAGTCAACAGTTTTTGCGGTTTCAATTTCCCCGGCCAGTTCGCAAACGCACAGACGCGTGTACCGCCCTCGTACAAGGTGTTCTTCTGACCTCGCAGTGGATCGTTTTCGCTGTTCAGCGGCGAATCACCGACGTCGCCAACATAGGCGTTTTTCAGAGACTCAATTCCCCCGTTATCACTGGTAAACACAATCAAAGTGTGATCGCGCTGCCCCGTGCGTTCCAGCGCCTCGACAAATTGGCCAACCTTCGCATCCACCTGTGCAACCATCGCTGCCATGCGTAAACGCGAATTCTGTTTTCCCGGATCGTCGTGGAACTTCACGCCGTCATAAAGTTGTTTAAATTCCTCTGGCGCATCGACGGGCGTATGCACCGCGTGAAATGGCACATAGACAAACCATGGGCTCTGTTTTTCTTCAATCCGTCGCACCGCTTCAGCGGCGATCAGTTCTGTTGCGTTGCCTTCTTCGTGAAGTGGCTTGCCATCACGCTGCCATGTGTCTTCGTAAACCCCAGGACGGTACTTATGCGTCCACGGATCGGCGGCTCCGGTCAGTGTCCCGTAACCGTGATCAAAGCCAAAGTGAGTCGGTCCCCATTCGGATCTCGCCCCGAGATGCCATTTGCCTGACTGGTATGTGGCGTAACCCATGGACTTCAGCATGGATGCCATCGTCACAGTTCCCAGCGGCATCGCCCGCAGATTGCTCGGAGCCAATGCCTGAGGCCCGAATCGTCCCGGATAGCGACCGCTCATCAATGCCGTCCGCGTCGGCGTACAAACTGGCTGCACATAATGCTGATCCAGCTCTATGCCTTCTTTGACGAGCCGGTCCATGTTGGGAGTTTTTGCAAAGCCGTCGTGCCAGCCAACATCGCTCCATCCGAGATCATCTGCCACGATGAACAAAATGTTTGGACGATCCGGTCTCTCATCCGCCTGAGTAGCATCGGGCAAGACGCCGGAAAGCAATACCAGGAACATTATTAGCCAGCTTTTCTGGCTGTTGTACAGGAGTCGCATCTCTGTTGTTCCATCCTGGCGTTCAAGTGGGCAGGCTGACTTCAATATGGTCGATCTTGCTGCGTCCTGCCAGTTTAGCGAGAATCGAAGTTGGAAGCCACACAAAGGAGATGCGAACCAGCCTACTAATGCGTCTCAGGTCACCCGACCGTGCCTGCCCAAACCGGGCACCGGAGAAGTGCGACCGCGCAACCATCGCGTTACAGGATTCTCGCCCATTGTTCTTCCAGCTTCGTAGCGGACACACTCACAGCGGTACCGAGTTTCTGAGCGAAAAGCTGGATGCGGAATTCTTCCAGCATCCAGCGGTAATGTGTCAGCATTGGGTCGATACGGTGCTGACGCTGGTGATCTTTGAGTGTCTGTTCGTAACGAGCCAGCCATGGCGCGAATTCGGCTTCGAGCGACTGTTCGGTTTTCAAACCGCCTGACGACAATCGCTGCAGCCGCTGACGGATGCCCATGAAATAGCGCGGGTACTGGATCAGCCACGGCCATGGAGTTTCAATCAGAAACGCCGGATGGACGAGAGCCGCCAGTTGCTTCTTCATGTTGTTCAACAGATGATCCCAGCCCGGACCATGCGTCTGGTCCAGCGTTCGGCGCGTGTCATGGTACTGTTGAAAAAGCTGCGGCATGAACTGCACGAATTCCTGCGAGATGAGTCCCAGTCGTTCGCGACCACGCTGCAGCGTCTTCTCGAAGGCTCCTTTCGTTCGCGCGAGCGGTTGATCCGACAGGTATGCACGATCGGCCATCAGCAGCGACAGATGGTTCATCAGTTCGAGGCCCTTGATCGACGACGAAAGCAGTTTCACCTGTCCGATCTGCGGCATGTTGCCGATCTGGATGAGGATGCGTTTTCGTTCGGAGATCAGAATCAGTTTCTGCAGCCCCTTGCGAAGAATCCGCGTGGCCTCTTCAGGAGTCTGACACAGCATCAGGCCAACCGTGTCACCGTCATCGCGCAGCGAGGGAAACGACCGCAGCGCCATGCCCGCGCGTGTGATTTCGATGTGGTCCGGAATATCGAACCAATCCCACGTTCTGAATCCTGCACGCATCCATTTGGCTTCTTCCGGCGACGGTCCGCTCACCGCTGCAGCTTTTTCCGCCGAGGCGAAAGCCGCGTGTGATCTCTGAATCAGCGTGGCACGCAGGCTTTTCAGATCCCGGCCTTCGATCACGGTCTGACGCCGATCGTCCACAACACAGATGTTGAATTTCAAATGATCGGCAATCGTGCTCAAGTCGAATTCGCGCGAATCCATGCGTTCGCCACTGAGTTGTGAAAGTCGTGATGCGACGCCCGTCAGCAAGTCGCCTTTGCCAAATTCCAGATCGGCGTAAACCAGTTTTGCCGTGTCCGGCGCGGGCACAAAGTGGCGGCGCAGCTGCTTTGGCAAAGCTCGAATCAATGCCAGCACTTTCTGTTCGAGAAGCCCAGGCACCAACCATTCCAGGCGTGTATCATTGAGTTGACCGAGCCCCTCGACAGGTACGGTCACGGTGACACCGTCGGCATCGCAACCTGGATCAAGCTGATACGCAAGCGGCAAATGCATGGCCCCGAACTGCGCGGATTCAGGAAATAAGACCGCTTGTTCAAGGCGATGCGTTTCATCGGCGAACTGATTGATATCGAACTGCAGCAGCCTGGCGTTGCGGGTCACGGTTCTCTGAAACCAACGTCGCATGCGATCCCGGTCGCTGCATTCTTCCGGAATCTGCGTGGCATAGAATTCAAACAGAGTTTCATCGCCTGGGATCAGATGGTGCGAGCGTGTTCTTGCCTGCAGATCTTTGAGCTGTTCCAGTACATCGTGATTGTGTTTGAGAAACGGAAACTCATGCCCCCAGCCTTTCCGCTTCACTGACGTGTTGGACGCCGTGCCGCGACCGGGGCGGACTTTGGTCGCACCGAGCAACAACAACTCTTCTTCATCGTCGTAGTCTTCACCGGGATCGCCGTCAGTGTCCGAATCACCAAACAGCAGGCCGAACTCGACCAATCCGTGCTGAATCAGCATTTCCCGCGACTTCCCAGGATCGACTTTTGCGTATGTCACCTTACGCCGTGTGACAATCGGAAGTCCCCAGAGGCTGACCTTTTCAAAGACCATAATGTTGCCCGCGACCGGATCCCAGTGCGGTTCGGAATGTTCGCGCGTGATCAAATGTCCGGCGAGTGGTTCGATCCATTCGGGTTGAATTCGGGCGATGGTTCTGGCAAAACGCCGGCTGGTTTCAACCAGTTCGCCCGCGACGAACCACTTCGCGCCTTTGGGTGCAAGCGCGGAGCCTGGCCAGATTGCCAGATTGTTTCCGCCAGCTCCCAGAAAATCCCCGTTCGGCATCTGGCATCCGATGTTGGCCAGCAGACCGGTCATCAGGGCTTTGTGAATTGCCGCAAAGTCGTTGTGACGTGTCTCGTTCGGCGAGCGGCTGGGCGTCAGCCCTCCGTGTTCGCTGTCCTTTTGCGATGTGTTTTCTTTCTGTGGCGAGTTGGGTTGACGTTTTCCAGTGGCGTTTCGGTTTTGGATGTTTGCGTGAGAGGATTTGCTCGGAGGGCTGACGCCCTGCCGCTCGCCGTGATGGCGGTTATGCAGCGCCTTCGCGGCTTTCGCAATCGCCGGATCGTCACTCTCTGACAGTAGGTCTTTTAACTGGGCGTGGACATCGACCCATTCACGCATCCGCATGTACGACAGGAAATTCTGCTGACACCATTTGCGAACCTGGCTGTGCGAAGCCGTCTTTTGTTTGTCGTGCCATGCGTCCCAGAGATTCAGAATCGTCAAAAAGTCGGAATCGCGGTTGTAGAATTTGCGATGAGCCTCATCCGCTGCCTGCTGCTTTTCAATCGGGCGTTCGCGCGGATCCTGACTTTCCAGCAATGCGGCGATGGCGAGAACCTCCGGCAGTGCGTGTTCATCGACGGCGGCCAGAATCATACGGCTGATCCGAGGATCCACGGGCAGTTTTGCCATGCGGCGACCAATCTCGGTCAACTCACCCTCGAGCGTGATGGCTCCAAGTTCTTCGAGCGTCTTGTAGCCTTCCCGCACAGTGGTCGATCGTGGCGGATCGAGAAACGGAAACTCTTCGATGTTGCCAAGACGCAGGTTGATCGTACGAAGGATCACCGCTGCGAGATTGGTTCGCTGAATCTCCGGAGCGGTGAAGGCTTCGCGACCGTCGAAATCTTCTTTGCTATACAGACGAATACAAATGCCGGGACCGACACGTCCACAGCGACCAGCCCGTTGATTGGCTGACGCCTGGGAAACAGGCTCAATCGGCAAACGCTGCATGCGGGATCGTGCGGAATAGCGACTGATGCGAGCCGTACCGGTGTCGATGACGTAACAGATGCCGGGCACGGTGAGCGACGATTCTGCCACGTTGGTTGCAAGCACGATCCGTCGATGTCCGTACGGCGAAAAGACCTTCGTCTGATCGGCCATCGAGAGTCGTCCGAACAGTGGCACGATTTCAGTCGGCATCTGCGGCGTGTCGCCGCGAAACCGTCGTCCACCGAGAACTTTGGCGACTTCGCGGATGTCACGTTCGGTCGGCAGGAAGACAAGGATGTGTCCGGAGTCATTCGCCGTGACTTCTTCGACTGCATCGGTGACGCCATCGAGCCAGTCGCGGGGCACGCGGTTATCGTCCTCGCCCATGCCGGCGTCGGGATCGTCGAGCGGTCGATAGCGAATATCGACCGGATACATACGCCCCGAAATCTGCAGCACCGGAGCCGGCTGAATGTGCCCAAAGTGATCCGCGAACCGCGCCGCATCAATCGTGGCCGACGTAATGATGACCTTGAGATCGCGCCGCCTGGGCAGCAGACGTTTGAGATATCCCAGCAGGAAGTCGATATTCAGAGACCGCTCGTGCGCTTCGTCCACGATGATTGTGTCGTATTGATCCAGAAAGCGATCCGTCTGAGTTTCTGCCAGCAGGATTCCGTCGGTCATCAGTCGGACGCGCGTGTTCGGTCCGCTGCTGTCGGTGAAGCGGATGCGAAAACCAACTTCCTGCCCCAGTCGGCAGTTCATTTCTTCCGCCAGCCGCGCGGCGACTGAACGGGCGGCGATCCGACGTGGCTGCGTGTGTCCGATGACCCCCGAGAGGCCACGTCCCATTTCGATGAGGATCTTTGGCAACTGCGTCGATTTGCCGGAGCCCGTTTCACCGCAGAGCACAATCACCTGATGATCGCGAATGGCGTCAATAATCTCCTGTTTCCTTGCGACCACCGGGAGTTCCTCATCCCAGTTCAGTCGCGGCTGCCAAACCGCCCGTTGTTCGCGGCGCTGGAGTGATTTCTGCAGCAATCCTCGCAGCTTATCCAGCGTCAGATCAAACGGCTTCCCGGACTTTTGCGAATCCTTCACGGACTGCAACATTCTGCGCAGCGAAAACTGGTCCACCTGCATGGCAAGCGAAATTGACTGTTCAAGTTCCCGGTGAGATGACATCAATTCAGTGCGACGCGAGATACGGGTTGTTGGTTCTGAAAAAAGGGCGAGCGGCAGGCGGCAGCCTTGCGGTCCTTCGAAGCTGCGGATGTAGGGTACCTCCGGCAGTCAACCAACGGGAAATCCTCAGACATGTTTTACGGTGATTCGGATCGTTTTTCTCAGTTTGGCACGCAGCCAGGGCACTCGATCACGGGCACCACTGCGGAACTTGCGTGCAATGGGCGTAAACTGAATGCAGAGCGCCATTGAACCGTGGGCGAGCCGGTTGTTGACTTAATCGTAGGGTGCGTGAAGCGGAGCGCAACGCACCATTTTGGAAAAACGTAAGAAACTGGTGTGTTCTGCTGGCGCTGCACACACCCTACTTGAATCACTAAATCAACAGACCGCTAAGGACCGGCGCAGAAATAGCTGTCGTCTTCCGGACGTGGAGCACGTTGATAACGTGCTCGGCACGATGGAATCGTGCCCCACTGATTTCTGTCTCAGTCCTAACGCCCTGCGGCTTGCCGCTGGATAAGATGCTGAGCGACCGACTCTCAACAAGTCATGTGTTCTCACTGCCAAACGTGCAGATTCTGCCGGTTTGGCTGGTGCCGCGTTGGTGGCTCTTTGCAGGCGAGGCTGGGTTGACTGCATTTCCTGCCGGATGGAACACGGCATGTGAAAATCGCAGTGACTCACGCATTGAGCAGCGGCTGACGGCCATTGACGCGGGAAATCCGGACATAGTATCGTTTCCAGCGTCAAATTGTTTTGTAGCCGCATTCCGGCGACACAGATTCTAAAGGTCGATGTCCGGTTCATCCCACTGAGATATCGACGACAATCGCGGTTCCAACGAAGTTGGTCTTTCCAATCAGACCGACAGCTTCGGGGCTGTCCACCCACCGCGACCGATGAATCTGAATGCCGAATGCAGTTGGAGCTCGATCATGTCACGGCCTTTGCTGAACTCTGAATCAAATCAGGGACCGCCTCACTCGCGGCCCGGCGCTCGCAGCAAAGGGAAATCCGGACTGGCAGCGCCCGTCGCCTGCATGTTGTTGTCCACGTTGCTTTGCGGCTGTGCTGCCGGATTGATGTCCATGCCCGGCGCAGCGATGCTGGCGGATCGGTTCGGAAGTGACAAAGAGCGGGAAGCCGACGACGACGAGAAGGACAAGGAGAAGGACAAGAAAAAATCGGCGAAATCAAAACTGGAAGAAGACGATGACGACTTTGGCACCAGCATCAAGACACCGATGCTCTCTGAATACATGAGTGTTCAGGGAAACACGATCATCACGCTCCGTGGCGTGGGACTGGTCACGGGGCTGAATGGCACTGGTGGCGATCCGTCGCCGTCTGCCTCTCGCACACAGCTTCAGAACGAGATGTCTCGGCGAAACGTCAAGGACGGCAAACGCATTCTGGCGTCGCAGGACACAGCCCTGGTGGTGGTCACAGCTTACTTGCCGGCGATGGTCACAAAAGGTCAGCGATTCGACGTGCGCATCGCGATTCCGCCACAAGCCAAAGCCACGAGCCTGAAAGGTGGCTATCTTCTGGAAACACGACTGTTCGAGGAAGCGAATGTCGAAGGACGCGGCGCGTTAAAGGGCCATGAATATGCCGTGGCGGGCGGTGCGATTCTGACCAATCTGGGCGTTAAAGGATCGCCGGAAGAACGTCAGGGCGAACTCATGTACGGCACAATTCCCGGCGGCGCGATTTCACGGACGGAGCGGGATCTCAGTATTGTCCTGCGTCGTGAGAAGAAGGGTTTTCGTAACAGCAAGCGTATCGCGGATGCCGTTTCAGAACGCTTTAACCGCTACAACAATTTCGGCCAGAAGATTCCCTGCGCGGTCGCGAAGCAGGACGACCTGATCAGTTTGAAAGTGCATCCTCGATACATCAATAACTTCCCGCGTTATCAGGCAGTCATCCGCAGTATTGCCTTCAACGAGACCGAGGTTGCGCGGCGCATCCGGATCGAAAGACTGGCACGCGACCTGATGGATCCGGACAAAGCTCAGGCGGCGGCGCTGCAGTTGGAAGCCATCGGTGACAGTGGGATTCCGTTCCTGAAAGACGCGCTGGAATCAACTGACTTTGAAGTGCAGTTCCAGGCAGCTCAGGCGTTGGCCTATCTGGGCGACGCATCAGGGATCCCGGTCCTCAAAGACGCAGCACGAGATCAACCGGCGTTCCGCGTGTATGCATTTGTCGCCATGTCTGTCATCGACGATGCAGATTCGATCCTTGCCCTGCGCGAACTGATGGATTCCAGTTCTCTGGAAACGCGATACGGGGCATTCCGAGCGCTCAAAGAACTTGATCCGCGTGATCCTTGGCTGAGTCCGGTCGCCTTTGACAGCCGGTTTCGGATGCACGTCATTGATTCTCCGGGTGAAGCGATGGTGCATGTGACGCGTCGTCGTTCGCCGGAAGTGGTGGTCTTTGGTCCTGAGCAGGAACTGCAACTTCCCGCTGTATTGAACGCCGGACGACATATCAGGGTCAAGGGAGACATAGGCGAACATGAAGTCGATGTGATCCTGTACAAGGTGAACGAAGAGCCGCAGCGACAGCGCGTTTCAAATCGCATTGTGGATGTCATCCGAGCCTGTGGAGAACTCGGTGCAACGTATCCGGACATCGTGCAATTGCTGATCGAAGCCGAACAGCAGCACAACTTTGTCGGGCAGTTCGGAATCGATCGAATGCCGCAGGCCGGTCGGATGTATCTGACGGACGGACAACCAGAGGACTCAGAAGAAGCGGACGACTCAGACGCAGCGGACGATGCAAATGGCAAACAGATTGGAAGCACTCGACAGCTTCCGGGAATGTTTGACGAACTGGATGAAGAAGAACTTCGTGAGAACGAAACAGAAGAAAAGCTTTCGAACCTGAATTTCGACGACGTCCAGAAACAGGACGCGAAGGAAGACGCGAAGACTCCATCCGGCAGGAAGCCGGATCCCGCGAATCCAGCTGCCTCCACCGACGCGGACTATGACAGGGACGCTGACCTTGGAGAGGCTGACAGTGCGGACCCGGAGTCAGATGTGGACTCGGGTTCTGACGCAGTCGAAACTCAGGCAATGAACGAGCCGACGGGGCAGACAGGAAAACTGACTGGTTCCGCATCCACAGAATCCGAGTCTGAAGCAGAACTGGAAATGTTCGAACCAGAATCTGTGGATATGACGGCAATGAAAGGCGGCATGGCCGGTTTCGGTGCAAGGATCGCAGAACGCCTGAAGCATCCGTTCGGCGGTGCAAAGAAGTGAAGCAATTCTTCTTCGCGCGGGGCTGGACTGAGGCTGCGATCGGCGAGCGGGGGACGTGAGTCCCCTGATTCTGTTTGCGTCCACAATCAGGGGATTGACATCCCCCGCTCGCCGAAGGAATTCACCAATTCTCACCGCTCGCAGTATATTAATTCGACGTTAAAGGGCATCACCAGATGACAGCCGGGGAATCACAGTCGCGGAGCGACTGAGCTACGTTTCGAACAGGAAAGTATCAGGGATTTGGTTTCATGCTCAAGTCGCTTGAACTCTTCGGATTCAAGAGTTTCGCCGACCGCACCAGTTTTGACTTTGCATCGGGAATCACCGGTGTTGTTGGTCCGAACGGGAGCGGAAAGAGCAATGTCGTGGACTCGATCAAGTGGATTCTGGGTGACCAGAGCGCGAAGAGTCTCCGCGGGAAAGACATGACGGACGTGATCTTCAACGGCTCGGCCAGCCGTACGGGATCACAATTTGCCGAAGCCACGCTGACCTTCGACAACAAGACGCGTTTTATCCCGCTGGATCAGGATGAAGTTTCCGTTGGCCGTCGCATTTGGCAGTCCGGGGATTCAGAATACCTGATCAATCGCCAAACGGCCCGCTTGAAAGACGTGCGTGAACTCTTTGTCGGCACGGGCGCAGGGGCCGCGACATACTGCATCATTGAACAGGGCCGCGTCGATCAGATTCTGCAGTCCAACGCCGCCAATCGTCGGTTGATCTTTGAAGAAGCCGCAGGCATCAGCCGCTTTAAGCAGAAGCGGACTGAGGCGCTCAAGCGACTGGAACGGGTGGAACAGAACCTGGTCCGGCTTTCCGATCTCGTGGATGAAGTCGAAACGCAGGTCAGCACCGTGCGGACTCAGGCCCAGCGTGCATCCCGCTTTCGCTCGATTTCCACGGAACTCGAACAGTTATGGGTCGGCCTGGCGGCAGACGATTTTCGTCGTGAGTCGACTCATCGCGATCTGCTGCAGGGCCAGATGCAGGAATCCGCCGCCACGTTACTGGATCTGCGGCAAAAGCAGGCTGAGGCAGAATCTCAGGTGATTGCAGCCGATGCCGCATTAGCTGAAGTCGATGACCAGTTGCGCGAAGTCGAACGGCGGCGGAGTGATGTTCGCAGCCGGATTGCCAGTCTGGAATCGACCGTTCGCCATCAGGCCGCTCGAGAGGAAGAACTGAAGTCTGACCTGCAGCGTCTGATCCGTCAGCAGAATCTGATGCAGAATCGCGTGACGGAAGCAGTCGCGGAACAAGTCCATCTGGGTACTGTGCTCACCCAGGAACGCGCGGCCTTTGATCGTCATCGGACCGCGATGGTTTCGCGAGACGATCAGGTCGCGGCACTGCACCAGGCGTTGGCAGCTGCGCGCGAGAACATTGAGACGGCGCGCCATGAACTCATGCAGCAGGTGCGGCTGAATTCTGAGGCCACGTCCACCCTCAGCAATCTGCGGGCATTGCATCAGTCAGCGGAAAAGCGACGCGACACACTGGAAACACAGTCCTCATTGCTGCACGAAGAGATTACCGCGTGGCAGGGGAAGATGCCGGAGCTCGAAGTGTCGTTAATCCAGGTGCAGCAGACTTTGCAGCAGGTTGAAAGCGACGCCGACAGTCTGATTCGCAGTCGCGAGCAGCTAGTGACCGAACGCAGCCAGTCGCAGCAGTCGCTGGCGGAACTTCGCGAGCACCGCAGTGCGCAGGTCGCGCGCCGCGCCGTACTGGAAGATCTGGAAGATCGTCAGGAAGGCTTTGGCATCGGCGTGCGGGAAATTCTGCGACGCGCCAACGAAGCAGATTCGGCACCGTGGAATCTGATTTGCGGCAGCGTGGCTGACCTGCTTGACGTCGATATGGAAAATGCCGCACTGCTGGAAGTCGCGTTGTCGGGGCGCGCTCAATTGCTGGTCGTGACTCAAATGAAGCCACTGATCGAGTACCTGAATTCCGGGCGTTGTCGAATTACAGACCGCGTCGGGTTCATTTCCATCGAAAACACAGATGTGGCAAACGGCGATCTTGGCGAGCTGCGCGGCAGTCTGCGACGAAATGATGACAACATGTGGGCCGAGGGCGCGGGCACTGATTCCGACATGGCACGGCAAGCCAGTTCGTGGTGGGGACGTGAAAAACCGTCGTCTCGGTCCAGTGGCGATTCGATTGAAAGTTTGCTGGCCGCAGCGGGCGCGTCCGATCCGATGCAGGTGACGTGGCACGATCCGCGGGTTGAAAGTCCAGTGATTCGATCTGTGTTCTCCCAGGGAGAAACGGCCCCGCCCGTGCTGTTTGGACAGCCAGGCGTCGTGGGTCGAGCCGACGGACTTGCGCGACCACCACAATCCATGTCCACCCTGGCCAGTCACCTGCTGGCTGACACATGGGTCGTAGAAACCCTGGCGGTCGCGCTGCGACTGCATTCGCTCACTGAGGGTCATTGCCGATTTGTCACGCTGCAGGGAGAGCTGATTGAAAGCGACGGCACACTCTTCGCAGGAACGGTACGGAATGAATCGGCGCTGCTGTCGCGTAAGAGCGAACTGCGGCGGCTGCGGAACGAACTCCATCGCCTGGAGCACGAAATCGCACAACGCGAACTGATGCTGCGTTCGCTGAGTCAGAATATCGTGTCTACGGATGATCAGTTGTCTCAGACTCGCTCGAAGGTGAACGAGCACGTCAGTCAGGCGCGGACCGCAGAACAACTGGTGGCTGAACAGAGTCGGCAGTTAAAAGAAGCTCAGCGGCAGGCTGATCTTCTCGCAGCACAGGCACAGCAACTGGCCGATGAAATCGCGGATCTGGCCGTGCAGATTGAATTTGCTGAACATCAGCATCAGTCGGGCGAGGCTCTGTTGCTGCAGCGGCAGGAACATATCGCCGAACGTAACGATGAACAGCACAACCGTCAGCACGAACTCGAAGCCATCGACCGGGATCGCACGGCTGCAAGTCTGGAACTCACACGTTCGGAAGAACGCCTGCTGGGACTTCAGGAAGCGGTCGAACGTGTGCGCGAAGATCTTGAGCAGCGTCAATTGCAGCAGCAGGAAGCCGATCGCCGCTTAACCGCTGCGACTGAACGTCAACGCGATCTGCTCATCGCCAAATTGAATGCTTCGGCAGAGGTTGCCGAACTGAGCGTCAACGACGAACAGCTTGCGACCGACGTTCACCACCGCACCGGTGCCCGCAACCTGCTGCGCATCAATCGAAATGCCGCATCTTCAGCGGAGACTCAGATTCGTGACACCTGCCGCCAGCATGAATCACGGCACCATGAGACCGAACTCCAGGTGCGCAGCATCGATCATCAATTGACCACCAGCGCTGCTCGGATCCGTGAAGAATTTCAGATCGAAGTCCGCGAGGCCGTTGCGGCTGGCCGTTCGGCTGTGGCCATCTGGCTGCAGCGAGATGCCAGTGCAGCAGGCAGTGATAACGAGCATGAAGCAGAGGCTGATCAGCCGCAGAAAATGACGTCGATCACGCCGGCAGCGGAGACTCCATTGTTTCAAGAGATGCATCAGAGCATCATCGCCGATCCGACGCAGTATACAGAGATGCGAGGCGAGATAGATCGGCGGGTTGAACGACTGCGTCGTCAGCTGCGAAAAGTCGGCAATGTCGGTACAGAAAGCCTGGATAACCTGATTGACCTGGAAACACGATTTCAACGACTGCATACACAGTTGACGGATCTGGAAGCGGCCCGCGATGCTCTGAGCGACATTGTGCGACGGATCAATGTGGAAAGCCGCCGCATGTTTCTCGAATCGTTTGAAACGATTCGGGGGTTCTTCAGGGAGCTGTTCCGCAAGCTGTTCGGTGGTGGCGAGGCTGATCTGATTCTTGAGGATCCGGACGATGTGCTGGAATGTTCGATCGACGTTGTCGCGCGTCCGCCGGGCAAAGAACTTCGCAGCATTTCACTTTTGAGTGGTGGTGAAAAGACGCTGACGGCGGTCGCGCTGCTGCTGTCAATTTTCAAGAGTCGTACGAGTCCGTTCTGCATTCTGGATGAAGTCGATGCGGCTCTGGATGATGGCAATATTGGCCGGTTTGTGAATGTGTTGCGGGAATTCCAGCAAAACACACAGTTCATCATGATCACGCACCGCAAGCCGACGATGGCCGTCACGGACGTGTTGTACGGTGTCACAATGGAAGAATCCGGAATCTCCCGACGTCTTTCGCTGCGATTCGAAGACGTCGACGAACACGGAAATTTCAACGCGGCAGTAAACAAGTTGAAGGCCGCGTAGCACGCCGTGCCGCTGGTTTTCGGTTTGAAGTTTTCGGTTTTCAGAGGGAAAGGTGGCAAATCTCGTTCCGGGGCTCCAGCCCTGGAACGCACAGCGTTCGAGGCTCCTGCCTCGCGAGTTCGCGATGCGACGAATGAGCCGCAGAGCAGGAGGCTGGAGCCTCCGGACAGTGCGTTCCGAGGCTGGAGCCTCGGAACGAGTTGATGCATACCGATTGTGCTCGCGACGTCGATCTTCTCGCTTTCATCCGAAAACCTCAAACTGAAAACTGAAAACCGAACACGGGGCGTCTTCGATGCTTAATCGGTGCAGGCTGCATGCACATTGTTTCTGGCAGTTGTTGCAGGTCAGTCAAAGATCCTAAAGTCGTTCCCATCGAAACGACGAACATAAAGCAGGCGATTGTCATCCTGTTGTGGCGGTGATCACACTTCGGTGTGGTCACCATGGGGAGGCCAGGAAGCACAATAGACTGATTCGCCGGGGGGCAATTCAGTGTCTGACCGTCACGGCAGGGATGTCCGGAGAAGGTCGCTGTCCATCATTCAGGTGGTGGTACAGAGTGAATTGCGCCCCAGTGCCTTGTGCAGGCACGGGATTGCTCCGCACGCAATCCAAAAAAACGACCCCTGTCATCATTCTGGACCCGCGTTCTGTTTTGGCTGTCACGACAGTGAATTTCTTTCGAGGAATTCGACCAGAGCAAAACATCAGGGTGATGACGATCCGGATTCCTAGGACGGGATTTCGGATGGTGCAGTGAGAACTGATTGGAGAGCCCGCCCATGAAGACGATCTTCACTACTGGTCAGGTAGCTAAGATCTGTAAAGTTGCCCCACGTACAGTTTCGAAGTGGTTCGATTCCGGACGACTTCGAGGCTATCGAATTCCTGGTTCACAAGATAGACGCATACCTCGCGAACATCTGATCCGTTTCCTGAAGGAACACGGAATGCCTCTCGGCGAGCTGGAAGACGAAGCAATGGGCAAGATTTTGCTTGTTGGTTCAGATCTGATGACTCGCACGAGTCTGAACGAGATGATTTCCAACGACGACTTTAAGATCGAAATAGCTGCCAGTGGCTTTGAAGCTGGTATCCAGGCAGAATCCATTCACCCCGACTGTGTGGTGGTGGACTTTGTCATGGGGCGTGAAGAAGCGCTGATGATTGCTCAGAACCTTCGTAAGAATGCAGAATTCCGCGACACAGTTCTGATCGGTCTTCTCAGCGACGATGACAACGCTTCCGGCTTTGACCGTTCGGTGTTCAGTGAGACCTTCCGTAAACCGTTTGACGCAGCTCTGCTCGCCGAACGTATTCGGACACTCGTGAACCGCCGAAAGCAGATGGCCTGAGAAACCATCGGATAGCCTCGGCGATCTGACCACGTCGAGAAAAACATACCATCGGACAAACCTCACGGATTGTCCGATGGTTTTTTGTTGCGCGGCCCGGGAGTCTGTCCCGATACACCAAAATCGAGCCGCAAGGCGCTCACAAAAACCACGGTATAAAGGACCGGCGCAGAAATAACTGTCGTCTTTGGGACGTGGGGCACGTTTTAAACGTGCCCGGCACGATGAAATCGTGCCCCACTTATTTCTGTCTCAGTCCTAAGTCAGACTCCTGGCAAGCTATTCTGCCGCAGACTTTCCAAGCCACTTGACTGCATTAGCGATGATCAGCAATGGTCGCTCCTGCTTGTAGACCGGATACGTTTCGTGCCCGGGGCGAAAGTAGAAGACCTTCCCGGAGCCGATCTTCCAGATCAATCCGCTCCGAAAACTCTCCCCGGCTTCCCACGTCTCTTCAAACAGGACTTCGTCCGGTTCAGGGACATGAAACGGATCCGCATACATCTCCGTCTGAGCGATCGTGAACGACGCTGGCAGTCCCGATGAGACCGGATGATCCGGCCTGAGTACCTTCACGGTGCTCGGCTTTCCGTCCGGGCGATACGCCGGAAAAACACAGTTCGGCAGATCCACTCGAACCGTCAGCTGATCGCCGCGTCGCATCGCGTAGTAGGCGGGAGTTTTGATGGAATCCGCAGTGGGAACAAAGCGGCCGCCGGGCGGAATGAATTCGAACTTCACTGGCGGTCCGTTGGGAGGATCCGGATAACGTCGGCGTGCGTCCTCCCGAGTCCGCTCATTCATGGCCTCTACAAACGGATTCGCCCAATGTGCAGAATGCAGCGCAATCAACGCCAGTCGTCCTTCTTTAATGCGCGCCACGATGTCACGTGACAGATCCTGTGAAATCTCATCCTGCCTCACATGGCCCCACCAGATGAGCACATCGGTATTGTCCAGCAAAGTCGTCGGCAAGCCGTTTTCCGGTTCGTTGATGTTCGCCGAAATGACTCGCAGCCCCGGCTGTTTCGACAGATATTCGGCAATCGTATTGCCGAGATAGTTTTCGTAGGCCTGTTTCTGAGCGGGCTGCTGCTCATCCCAGACCAAAACACGAATCATCGGTTCCTGTGCAGAACACCTGCTGATCAGGAAGATGAGGGCTAATGACCGACAGGCACAAAAAAAACAGGAATTCATTCTGTATTCTTCCCACGCAGAGAAACAGCACGAAAAGTGACCTCGTTCGCGGCCCTCACATGCCGCCCGCGAACGTGAGTTTACAGACGCACATGCACTTTGCCAGCAAGCCGAATCCCTGGAATCATCGCGGAAAAGGAATTTCGAGTTATCGTGACGCCAATGCTCGATCTTTGGGTAGGCCGGACCAAGTGCAGCACAGTTCCGGCGGGACTCTGGCGGTTGCCGGAACTGCGCTGCGCTTGGTCCGGCCTTCAGTCTCAACGCAGATTCTTTGCCCAGACGACGCAATAGCCCATTAGCGCGGACGATTGAGTTTCACATCACGGGCCTTTCCGACTAGAGTGCAACCCCGCATCACTTGGCGTGGGCTTTGTTCGCAACCCAATTAGCCGCAGGGCGCTAGCCCCGGTTGTGTGACGCACGAACCGGGGCTAGCACGCTGCGGATGATCGTGGTGAATCTTCTCAGAAAAACAATTCTCTCAACGTTTGTAGAACAAAGATGGCAAAAAAGAAATCAAAAAAGAGCGGCCTGATTCCACCGGAAATGCCACAGGCGACACCAGCCGCGATGCAGGCACTCCTGGAAGAACTGGGGATTCCGCAGGGTGACCCGGCATCAATGGCGCTGCTGCAGTCGCTCGTTCAGAATTCCGGTTTAGACGTCGGTGAGCTGTTTGCCTCGCTGCTGCCAGAGCTTGACGAGACCGATGAAATTCGTCCTTCAGGAAAGAAGCCTGGTCGCAAGTCAAAGACATCGAAGTCCAAAGCTGGCGGTCGAAGGACGGATGATCTGGATGAAATGGTCGAAGAAGCTCTTTCACAGCGATCACCGGAAAAGACTCTGGAGATGCTTGAGAAGGCTGTCAAAACGGGTGAAGAACAGCTTGCTGCAGCATTTCAGGACCACGTCGGACATTTCTGGCTCCTGAGTGAAACTCGCCCATACATGCGAGCCCGACTGCAGTTGGTGCATGTCCTGCTTTCGCAGGGGCAGCATGAAACAGCAATCTCTCACCTGCAGGAAATGCTGCGACTGAACCCGAACGACAATCAGGGCGTCCGTTGGCTGCTGCTCGAATGGTATTGCAACATGAACTGGCTGGATAAGGCCTGGCAATTGCTGGATGAGTACCCGGATGAGGACACTCCCTTCATGGTGCTGACTCGCGTCTGTCTGGAGTTTCAAAAGACCGGACCGAGCGACGCTCTGCGGTCGATGCTCCAGGAACAGTTGGAGTCGAATCCGCACATCGCACCGAAGTTGGTCGATCAGGAAGAAGTCAGTCCCTACTCCGTCGATTCGTTCAGCGTGGGCGACGAAGACGAAGCAGACGCCTACTGCCAGAGCTTTCGATCGCTGTGGAAAGCCACACCGGGAGCACTGCCGTGGCTGAGTTCAGTCTGTCGCGACCTGGCACCGCCGGAGCCGGATCTGACCCGAGAGGAAGTGGCGGATATGGCAGCAGAAGAACTTGAGAACGCGAAATCGCTTCCGTCAAAAAAAGAAGTCTGGTTCTGTGACATTGATGTTCTGGACGAAGACGGCCACAGTCTGGATCTGGAGATCGACTGGGATGGAGACGACTGTCCGACAAACTGGCTCATGTCGCTGATCAACGACGCGACGAACGAGGCGATTCATATCGAACCGGGTGAGTTTCCATTGAGTGTTGACAGCGTTCTGTGTGAGCTTTGCCTGGGAATGGCGGAACCGGATACAGGCCGCCCGAGACGTCCAAAAGCCATCCGGATCCACGATGCTGCACTTTGCCAGCGTCTCAGCGAACCATTGAAACGCATCAGAATCGACGTCGAGTTAGCGGAAGAAATTCCGGAGCTGATTCAATTTCTTCGCAGCCAGCGATTCAACCCGGAAGAGACACCATTTCCGCTCGACGACATCCTTGAAATCCCCGAGAGCGAACGCGAGATCTGGGAAATTGACTGGCGAACGGTCGAGACGTGGGTTCCTGATCCGGATACGAACCAACCGGTACAACCCTGGATGGTTCTCGTCGGCTCGCCCGAAGACGGAGCGATCCGCGCGCAGCAACTGTCGATGACCGCACCGACGGAGGCCGTGATTGCGCGCGTGCTTGCCGAAGCGATCCTGAACCCGATGCATGGCGAAGTAGCGCGGCCGACGGTTCTCCTCGTTCGGCAACTCAGCCACCGATTGGAACTGGAACAGAGAGCGAAGTCAATCGGCTGTGATGTCGTTGTCGGAGAATGCCAACTGGTCGATCATGTCCACAAGACGCTTCAGGAGAACAATGTCGGCAACGCGCCGAAATTTGGGGCGTTGATTCACCGGTCGGACATGACGCCGGAGATCATGGGCGATTTCTTCGGGGCTTCTGCAGCCTACTACAAGTCGCGCATTTACACTCGCGTGAGACCCGAGCTCACGGTCGAAATCTCCTGCCCTGAACTTACGCCCAAAACGTTCACGGCCGTGACGATGGGGCAGATGGGTCAGGAGATCGGCATCATGCTGTTCGACAACCCAAAAACCGCACGTTCGATGTTCCGATCGGGCGAGACAGACTCGGAAAAGAACGCACGCAAGATCAGTGGTATCGGATATTCGATTGATGGCCAGGAGCTCATGCATCCCGCCGACGTCGCAGCCGCCGAGCAATTCGGCTGGCCCGTGCCATCGTCCGAAACATGGCCGACTGTGTACTACATCGAAAAAGGAATCCCGCGCGAACTGACCACTGCGGAACTGAGGTTCGTGTCGGTGGCCATTCACACGACACTGCAGATGCTGACGGGAACCCGGAATTCCGCTCAACTGGACATCACTCTGCATGATCGCAAAGTGAAGGTGAATGCAAAAAAAGTGTCGGCGGTTTGAAGGCGAGCGGTTGTGGATTTCGGCCTCGGCGAGCGGTTGGGCGTCAGCCCTCCGTGTTGCGATTCCTGTCACTCATCATGATTACGTCTGAATTGCGGTCGGTTCTCGGTAACGAAAAGAGGCAAGCCGTCCGTAGCGACGTGCAGTGAACAAACAGGGCGAACAGTGTGGACGACACGGAGGGCTGACGCCCAGCCGCTCGCCGGAGAGAGGTCTATGAAAGGCATCGATCGTTACTGGTTCATCACTTCGACCACCTACGGACAGTGGTTGCCTGGAGATTCCCGGGGTTCAGTGAGTCGTGAAAATGTAGCAGACGCATCGCATCGAAAAGTACAGAATGAGTTTGGCGTTCCTTACAGTGAGCCGATGCCCGAGTTGAATGAAGCGTCTCGGAAACTGTTGAAAGCGGACCCAGTTTATCTCACTCTGCCTCATGCCGAAAGGTTGTTGACACAGTTTCAGGAGACATGCGAAGTGCGAAACTGGTTATTTGTCGGAACGGCGATTATGGCAAATCACATTCACGTGATTGTTGGCGTCCCAGGCGACCCGGACCCTGATGGACTTCTCCGCGATATTAAAGCGTATGGAAGTCGAGCACTGAATCGCACATTTGGAAAACCAGAATCCGAAAGATGGTGGACCAAAGGCGGATCAAAACGAAAACTCCCGAACCAGACGGCACTGCTGAACGCCGTCCAATACCTGCGAGATCAGGAATTCCCACTGCTCATCTGGATAAATCCCATCGTCGAAACATGGGCCTGAATCCCCCGGCGAGCGGCTGGGCGTCAGCCCTCCGTGTTGCGATTCCTGTCCCTCGTTATGATTCTGTTGTTCCGTTGGAGAGTTCTGCGGTCACGAACAGAGGCGAGGAGTGCGTGGTGAAGTGCAGTGGCGAACAGTGCGGACGACACGGAGGGCTGACGCCCAGCCGCTCGCCGTGCCGCAACTCTGAACAGCGTTTCATCGAGATATACAGTGCCCGGCCGAAAACCACGACCTGAAGAATGATCCACCTTGCTCCATCGACTGAGCGTTCGTTGTTCCGTGTGCTTCCTCACAGAGGAATACCAGAAATTAGAAAGCGGGCAGCGCATCCCCACGTGTCAATGTGCGTGGAGCTTTCGTGGTCATCAACATTGGCCCGGACCGAATAGTCAAAAATGCCGCAGCAAGCGAACTGGCCGTGAAGATCAAAAAAACGCAGTGAGAGCGTTAGATGTTCTTCGGGCGGAGTACGACTGCCGCCGCCGCCCACGCACTTTCGGCAGATACATGAATCCTAGTGGACTGAAGTGCCACGTGACACGAATTGCCAACAACCTCCTTGGCGTCCCGCAGAATATTCTCAAATAACTTCTGGAGTCTTTCCTTAGCTGAGAAAGTGCGATCATCAATGCATGAGGAATAGAATACCACGGCACCAAATCCGATTGTTGAGTCGGCCTTCTTTCGATGAATCACGCCGCAAATTCGTTCGATGTCAGCCCAAATTCTCTCAAACTTCAATACCTGACACTTGACTTCGATCGGTGCGCGAGGAGTTCCGTTACTCCACCACAACAGAATATCGAATCTCCCGTTCGCACGCATCGCAGAGTGCAGCTTTCCCGAACCTTTGCACCTGCATCTTGTATGGCTGACATCGCACTGTTCTCAAGCGTAATGTATTTTCGGTGCCTTGAGCTTGCCGAGTTCGCGTGCGACGAACACAGTCCCGAAGTACTCAGGAGCGCGCCAAAGCCACTCTTCACTCCAGGCTACGTACGCCTTCTGGGCTTCCACGACGCCCTTTAAACATGCCGTGATGATGTCTTCAATTGCAAGTGGGCCAGCCAACGATAACTCCTTATGGAAGCCTCACAGATTTTGACTGATGCGATTGTATGGATCGACCAAGTGGATCGAACAACGTGCAAGGGCAAGCAGCACCTGCATAAAACGCATTAGATTCTGTTCTCCGTAAACTTGGAACAACCGACGTCCGATGTTGTAGCAACCGATGACGAGCCTACAAACGACTTGCGGTCGAGAAATCGCACTGTCAAGGTACATGCAAACAAAGTGTCGGCGGTTTGACGGCGAGCGGTTGGGCGTCAGCCCTCCGTGTTGTGATTCCTGTGCTTTGTTGAGATTCTGTTGAAGCGTTCGGGCGGTTCGCGATCACGGAAAGAGGCAAGCCGTACGTCGTGACGTGCATCGGAGAAAAAAGGGCGAGCAGCGTAGACGACACGGAGGGCTGACGCCCAGCCGCTCGCCGTCAAGTCAATCGGGCCCGACAATTTTTCTGCCCCCGATCTACATCCTTCATGGTCATCGCCTCGTCACTTCAGCCGCAGGAGCTTGATGTTTATGTACCAGACATCGCTGCCGTGATTCTGAAGTCCGATGTAGCCCTTGCGGGGATGATCTTTGTAGGCCACGTCGAATTTGTGATCGGTGCCGTCCGGGCGTTTGTTGATAGTTGTCCATTGATCGAGATCCGTAGAAGTCACTTCAATGTCGTTGACTTCGACGCTGATCAGGCTCCTGTCGCAGGTGATCTGCATGTGGTTCCATTCGCCTTGCGGTTTCATCGCATTCTTTGAAGGCTGCACAAGGTCGTAGAGGGCTCCGGTGTCGTGAAAGCCATTCGTCGTGGTGTCGTCGATGGCGACTTCGATGCCGTTAAAGCCCACGTCCTTCCCTTCTCGCGGCTTCAACGGAAACGTGCGGATGAACACGCCGCTGTTGCACTTTGGGCTGATCCTGAAATCCAGTGACAGTTTGAAGTTGTCGTAGACTTCTTTGTGAATCAGCATGTAGTTGCACGGATGCGGATTCAGCGTTCCGTCCTTCACGTGAGTTGCGGCGACAGGCTGCTCTTTGGAATCAAGCCAGCCGTCAGTCGTCTTGCCGTCGAAGAGCAACATCCAGCCCTCGGCTTCCTCGGCAAGCGTGAGTTCGTTGTCGGCAGCTCCTGCGGTGGAGCCCAGCGCAAATATCAGTAACGACAGGACGAGAGATTGATTCAACGACAAGATTCGGTAATTCATAGCAGAAACCTTTCACGTGACTGCAAAGCTTGCTTCCGCAGGGCGATTATAGATTTTAACGATGGTTCCCGCCACGGAGAGGGTCTTTTACGTGCATTGCACCCAAATATCTGGTGCTCTGTCACTCTTGCTTTGATGGATTGGGTGGCCGGGGCTGGACTGAGCGGAGCGAAAGAAGCCCCGGGGTTATGGGCTGCCGCCCTCCAACCCAACGCCGGCCACGCTTCAATCCATCAGTGACAGAGCACCAGACGCGAGTCTGCACTATTCGTGTGCTTTCTCCTGGTCCTGCCACACTGGCATCTGGTCGTCTGCGACGTAGCTTTGCAGTATCTCGTTCGGGCGAAAACGGTTCTTGTAGTTCATGGAAGCGCAATCGCGGATGTAATAGCCCATGTACAGCCATCGGCGTTCGTTGCTGCGTCCATCTTCGATCTCTTTCTGAATCGAAAATGTTCCCAGTCCGCGTTCGCGATATTCCGGATTGTGAAAAAAGTAGATGCTGGACATCGCTGATGCGGTCACGTCCACCAGTCCAAGACCAATCAGTCTGCCGTTGTCGCGATATTGAAATTCCCTCGCGAATTCAAAGTGGCCTTCAAGGAAGGACTCGAAATACTGATCTGTCGTAATTGCACGACACGGCCACTGGCGGCGATGATGCATGTCCAGGTGATAGTGGTTGTAGAGCGAAATATGTTCATCACTTACCGTTGGCTGCTGGATTGTCAGTGTCAGTCCGGCGTTTTGTGTCAGACACCGACGCTGATTTTTATTCGGCACAAAATCCGGGAGACGCACTCGCAGACTTCGGCATTCCCGGCAAGCCGCACAGACCGGGCGAAAGAGCGTTCTGCCGAAGCGCCGCCAGCCTCGCGAGAGCAATTGTTCATAACGTGTTTCGGTAAGTTCGTACGCAATCCGGTAGACCATCCTTGCCGTCTGTCCCGGCAGGTAGGAACATGGCGATGCCGTGCCTTCAATTTCCAATTCTGCAAACGGTGCATCGTGTGTCATCTGATTGAAATCCGTTAGACTGCGAAAGTTGGTCGGCCCGGTGCCGTCTGTTCATTTTGCCGCAAAGTCAGTCTATGCATGATACTCTAAAACCTGCACTCGAAGCCTTGTTGCAGCACCGTGACCTAAGCGACACAGAATGTCGCGATGCCATCGGTGCGATTATGGACGGGTTATGCGATCCTGTCGATATCGCTGCGTTTTTGACAGCAATGGCGGCGAAAGGTTCAGTTGCGACCGAATTGGTGGGTGCCGCGACGGCCATGCGGCACCGAGCGACTTCAATCTCCAGTCACCGCCGACCATTGTTGGACACATGCGGAACTGGCGGTGATCATCTGCACACTTTCAATATCAGCACCGCCGCCGCATTGGTCGCGGCGTCTTGTGGTATCGCCGTGGCAAAGCATGGAAATCGCGGCGTCTCCAGTTCCAGTGGATCTGCAGACGTCCTCGAAGCCCTGGGTGTCCACATTTCACTGTCGGCATGTGATGCAGGGCAGTGCCTCGACGACGTGGGACTTGCGTTCTGTTTCGCACCGCTGATTCACGGGGCGATGAAGTACGCGGCTCCTGTAAGGCGACAACTTGGATTTCCGACAGTCTTTAATTTGCTGGGCCCGCTCACCAATCCCGCCGGTGCCGATTTTCAGCTGCTGGGAGCCAGTTCAATCGAGCGCGCAGAACTGCTGGCAAACGCGCTGTCGCGTCTGGGGATTGAACGCGCGTTTGTGGTCTGTGGAAACAATGAACTGGACGAAGTCGCACTTTGGGGTACAACAACCGTGTTCGAGGTGCGTACAGATTCAGTCAGCCGACTGGAATGGACGGCACATGACTTTGGATTAACATCCTGTGACGTTGCGTCTCTGCGTGTTACGTCTGCAACGGAGAGCGCGGAGCTGATCATGAAGGTGTTGCAGGGAGCATCCGGTCCGGCAACTGACATGGTAGTCGCCAATACAGCGGCAGCATTGGTGGTCAGCGGGCGTGTTGACAATCTTCGAGCCGGCGTCGATGCTGCGGTTGCTGCGATACGAAGTGGCGGATCGCTTGCGATGCTGGAAGCATTGATTCAAAAGACACGTTCACTGGCAAATTCGGCGAGTCGGGATGCATCAGCGTTCGGACCAACCGGAATCGTTGGTGCATGAAACAAATTCACTGGTCTTTACGCTGAAAAGCAATTCTCTTCATGTCCGAATATCTGCTGATCGTTCGCAAGCCTCTGGCGGCTGAACAATTTGAGAATTGCGCAGTGGTTTCCCATGTCGATCTCTCGCCTACGATGGCGGAACTGCAATGCCTCGCATCGCGATACTCGTGTTCATTTGTTGCCTTAACAGGGGCAACGAATGCCGATTCTATTCGACAGATGATCAGATTGCTCACTGATTTGACAAGCAGCGACCGGCGAATTGTCTTTGCCGACGAAGCTCTTCCACGCGACTTGAGAGCGGCGTTTCCAAAACCGATGACGTCACTTTTGCGGCGCGTGCTGCCATGCGATCTGATGTGCCTTTCGACAGGGGCTGTGCAGCAGGCTGCGGCGACAGACACGATGCACATGGCTGTTTTTCGCGGTGAAGTGGAATCATCAGCCGTCGGCGCATGGCCATCTGTGAATCGATTTCCGGCGGCGGGACCTGGAAACCGAGAAACAAATTTCGGGCTTGTGCCCGCTGTTGTGGAATCTGCCGCAAATGCGGTGCTCGCTGACTTGAAGTTGTCTTCGGCCGAGCGAAGGTGCGTAACATCCGGAGTGTTGTTGCTGTGGGACTTTCTGGACGCAAGCCACGAGATCTCTCAGACGATGGAAGGACGCGGGATGCCCCGAACTGCCGATTACTGGCACGCGATCATGCACCGTCGGGAACCCGATGCAGTGAACTCATCCTACTGGTTTCGGCGAGTCGGTCCGCATCCAGCTTTTGACGGGCTGTCGGAGAAGATTGAAAGCTGGATGGTCGAGACAGGTGCGGACGATCAAGAACGAGATCTGGCCCGACAGACCGCCTTTCTGAATGGACGTTTTGACCCATCTGCGATGATTGAATTGTCTCAGCAAGCCCTGCGAAAACCGGGCCAGTTGGAAGACCGCACACTGCGCCGGGTGCAGTATTTTGAAATCCTGAATCTGCTGTCATGGTCGATGGGAACAGTCTCATCGGTTATATAAGCCTCACAGAACCGGTGCGAAAATCTGATTCCCGGCATCATGCAAGCGCGAGTTCTGCAATGTGGTGGCCAATATTCAATGCAGCAGTGGCAGCAGGCGACGGAGCGTTGCAGACGTTAATCACACGCTCGTGTCGCAGAATCACGAAATCGTCAAGCAGTTTCCCATCAAGCCCCAGCGCCTGGGCTCTCACGCCGGCGGGAGCGGATTCCAGATGTTCGGCTCGAATTTCAGGAACCAGTTGCTGGAGTGCCGTGACGAAGGCAGCCTTGGAAATTGACCGCCAGATTTCGCCAAGACCTGTCTTCCAGTTCCGCGCGACGAGTTTCATAAATCCGGGATAAGTCAGTGATTCAAAGACGTCCCGCAGATTAATCGTGCGCCAGTTGTAGCCTTCGCGTGCCAGTGCAAATACTGCGTTCGGCCCGCATTCAACTCCGCCATGAATCATCCGCGTAAAGTGGACACCAAGAAACGGAAAACGCGGATCAGGGACCGGATAAATGAGTGTCCGACAAAGATGATGAGCTTCCGGGTTCAATTCAAAATACTCGCCGCGAAACGGAATAATGCGTTCCCTCATTTTTTGGCCACTCTGACGTGCGATGCGATCACTGTGCAGCCCGCCGCAGTTGATCACGATCGTTGCTTCGATATCGCCTGCAGAAGTCTGTAATCGGACGAAGTCAGTTCTCTGATCGATCGCATTGACGCAGCAGTTCAGATGAATTTCCGCATTCGCCGCAAGCAGCAGACTGCCAAGTTTCTGGCACATGCCTGGGTAATCCACAATCCCGGATTCCGGCACATGAATTGCGCCGATGCCGGCGCAGTGCGGTTCAAGTTCCTGCAGTCGGTCGATGCCGATGACGGTGCAGTCAACGCCGTTCTGTTTACCGCGTTCGAAGATCGTCTGTAGCTGCGGCAACTGATGCTCATGCGTGGCGACGATGACCTTGCCTGTACGCTGCCATGCGACGCCGTATGCGTCGCAGAACGCCTCCAGCGCGGCTTTGCCAGCGCGACAATTTCGAGCCCTCAGGGAACCGGGTTTGTAGTAAATGCCCGAGTGAATGACGCCTGAGTTGCGGCCTGTTTGATGAAAGGCCAGTCTGGGTTCCTTTTCGAGGACTGCCAGTTTCAGCCCCGGTTTCAACTGCGTCAGCTGCCATGCGGTCGCAAGCCCGACGATTCCTCCACCAATAATTGCAAAGTCGAAACGCGGCACGGCTGCAGAATGGAGAATGGAGAATGGAGAATGGAGAATGGAGAAATGAATCAGACTCGCAGATGTTCCAGCGCCTCACGAATGGACATGATGTAGCTGATGTAGAATGGGCCGAATTCTGCGTAGCCAGCGGAGGCTTTGTCAAAACGCATCGTGTAGACGATTTCTTTGATGTGTTCCGGTGCCCGGCTCCAAAGCGTGACGCCCCACTCCCAATCGTCAAAGCCGGTGGAGGCCGTGATCAGCTGTGAAACTCGACCGGCGAATTTGATGCCGGATGTTGCATGTTCTGCCATCAACTCACTGCGAAAGCTGAAAGGTTCCTTGTACCAGTTGGCGAGCGGATGGCGCGCTTTGTTCATTGGATAAAATGTCATCACGGGAAATGGAGGAAAGTCAGGATAAAGGCGTTGCTGATTCATCGCCGGCAGTCGCTGCTGATACGCATTCAGCTTGGCCTGAAACGCCGGGTCATCCGGTTTTGTGCCGTCGCGCTGGAGTCGCGCGGCATATTGTTCGACCGACGGAACATATTCGCTGACTTCCGTGATGGACACAAATGAGTATGTGGGTTCCAGCACGGTGCCAAGGCGACTTGCGCGAAGCCGCTGGATGAGCGCGTCGATCTTCAGCGGATCTGGATCCATCAGCATGAGACCCAGGTCCGCTCGATGCCCTGACACGGCCGAGACCTGCATCCGCACGGGCACGTATTGGCCTTCCGGATTGAGAATGTCGATGACCTCGGCGCGACCGTGAGCACGGTCGGATGGTTGGAGAGCCATCAATGCCGCCTGGTTGATGCGGAAGTAGATGTGCAGGCAGTGCCAGCCCTCTGACATCAGGACAGTCGGGTCAGCGAGCGGAGCAGGGTGTCCTTGGGGGCGTTGCACGGCGACGGCTTTCGAGAGCTTAAAAGCGATATGAACAATGAAATTACGGAAAACCAGAAACGCTTGACGGTTGCGGAGATGTCAATATACAAGTCTTCAAGCGGCTGAGGAGGCCCATTGCAGCGCGGGGCGGGGGGTTTGTCGAAGTTTGGAAGTCAGACAGAATGTTTTTACTGTTTTTTCGCATGATTTCAGAATTCACTTAGAGGTCCCTCATTCCGAATTTCGCGATGTTGCGACACGGGAAATCACAGTTTCGGTAAGCAAGTCCCGGAATAATTTGGAAATCCACAAAAAACCGACGAACATCTGCACGGAAATGTGGTGTAGTGTACCAGAACCGCAGATCTGCGGATTGCAGCAATTCAGGAGTCGCTGGGAAATGCCGTTCACAATTTTGAAAATTCAATGGTTAGGCTTGGTTGCCTCTTTGTTGGTCGCCCTGACAGTGGTTGCGGGTTCGTGGAATGTTGCCGTTGCGGACGAAGGAAAATCCGCAGACCAGGTGGGCAAAATTGCGGCGGGTGAGAATCCGGATTCGGAAGCGCCGGTGGCTGAGGGTTCACTTGTGGAGTTCGTTGATCAGCAACTTCGGCAGGCATGGCTGGACAATGAAATACAGGCATCAGAAGCCGCGACGGACGAAGAATGGGTGCGTCGGATTTATCTTGATCTGTGTGGCCGCATTCCAACACTGGAAGAAGCTCGGACCTTCCTGAAGGACGAAAGCCCGCGTAAAAGATTTGTACTGATCGAAACACTGCTGGCACACGAAGACTACGTTCGCAACTTCACCACAATCTGGACGAATAACAGCATCGGGCGGGGGACTCCGCGTCGAGTCAGTCGATTGGGCATGGAGAAGTTCTACCGGGAAGCATTCGCGAAAGAGCGTCCGTGGAATGAAATCGTCGTGGATCTCGTCACGGCGTCTGGTCATTATGAGGAAAATGGTGCGGTCAATTACACGCTTGCTCAAATGCAGATGCCGGACGATGGCGTGCAGTTGACGGCGATGACAGCTCGTCTATTCCTCGGTTTGCAGGTTCAATGTACGCAGTGCCATGATCATCCATTCAACAAGTGGCAGCAGAATCAGTTCTGGGAATACAACAGCTTCTTCCGCCAGGTCGATAAGCGAGATATTCAAAAGCTCGACCCAAACACAGGGCGGATGGTGGATGATTTTTCCGAAGTGATCTGGAGAGACTTTTCAGGGCCTGTTTATTACGAAAAACGCAGCGGCGTGATGCAGGTTGCTTTTCCCCGATTTGAAGGCCATGAAGTTGATCCAGGTTCTGACACAGACCGACGAACTGAATTCGGCAAACTGCTGACGCAATCTGTTGACGGCCAGGCCTCGCACATCGCTCGGGCAATGGTGAACCGCATGTGGAGCCATTTCTTTGGTTACGGATTCACGCGTCCGGTGGATGATATGGGGCCGCACAATCCTGCGAGCCATCCCGAGTTACTGGATCGGCTGTCGCAGGAATTTGCAGCAAGTGGTTACAACATCAAGCAGCTGATTCGCACCATTTGTGCGACAGAAGCCTACGCGCTCGGAAGTCAATTTAATGACAAGAACAAGACGGATGATCCAGCGGCGGGTGAAATGCCGTTGTTTAGTCACATGTATCTGAAGTCCATGCAGGCAGAGCAAATGTATGACTCGCTGATCGTCGCCAGCAACGCACACCAGTCAGGTCGTGGTGGCTGGAGTGCTCAGGAGGAGCAACGTCAGAAGTGGATGCAGCAGTTCGTGGTGGCTTTTGAAAATGATGAGAACGACGAATCGACAACGTTTAATGGTACGATCCCTCAGGCTCTGATGATGATGAACAGCGAATTGATTGACAAAGCATGCAGCGTAGAACGCGGCAGTTTTCTGTTTGAAACGATGAGTAAGCCGGGTACGGAACCGCAAAAGATTCACGATCTGTACCTCGCGGCATTGAGCCGACAGCCCACGCGGTCCGAGATCAGCAGGGTGCAGAAAATGCTCAATGCAAACAACTACCGGACTAATAAGCTGAATGGATACCAGGATCTTTTCTGGGCATTGTTGAACTCAAATGAGTTTGTGCTCAATCACTGATGATGATGTAAGTCACGAAGCGGCATGTTGCCGATTTCAATAGTCACTGCTTCTTAAACAATAAAACTGCGATCAGCAATTTCAACTGGAGTAATCTGAATGTCACTTTGGAACAACTACGGAATGAATCGCCGTCACTTTCTACAGCACATGGCGACGGCGGCTGCGACGGTTCCGGCCATGAACTTTCTGTCACATGTGCAGGCCAATGCCGATGTAGTCAAGGCGAATCAGAAAGCCTGCATCCTGATGTGGATGGGTGGCGGTCCTCCGACGATTGATATCTGGGACCTGAAACCGGACTCCAAGAATGGTGGCGAATTTAAGCCCATCGATACTGCAGCGCCAGGGGTTCAGATTTCGGAACACATGCCCGAAACTGCAAAGATGTTCCAGGATCTGTCTCTCGTGCGTTCCATGAGTACGCGTGAAGCAGACCACGGTCGCGGACGTTACTACATGCAGACCGCTTATGTGCCTAACCCCACGGTTGTGCATCCGACGTTCGGTTCTGTCGTCAGTTATGAACTGGGCAAGAACCGAAAGGCTCTTGAAATTCCCGCATTCGTGTCGGTCGATGGCGGTGCGGGTCAGGCTGGTTTCCTCGGCATGACTCACGCTCCGTTCGTGGTTGATAATTCTGGACGTATCCGGAATGCGCCGACCCAGGAAGGCAAGGACCGGCTGGAAAGTCGACTTACGATGCTGGAAGAGATCGAGTCCACGTTCATGGCATCACGACGGGGCGAACTGCCCGCGGCCCACAAGGACGTATACCGTAATGCGGTCAATTTGATGACTTCAAACCAGATGACCGCGTTCGACGTGGCGAAAGCGGAAGCCAGTCTTGGTCTTGAACCTGAATCAGAAGCAACGAAAGAAGCTTACGGAAAGAACGGTTTCGGGCAGGGACTGCTGATGGCCCGCCGTTTGGTTCAGGTGGGTGTGCCGTTTGTAGAAGTCAACATGGGTGGCTGGGACCTGCACGCTGGAGTCTTCGACACATTGAAGAATCAGCGGCTGCCTCAGTTGGATAAGGGCATCGCCGCGATCACAGCGGATCTTAAGCAACGGGGAATGCTGGACAACACGGTCCTTGTCTGGATGGGCGAGTTCGGTCGTACACCTCGCATCAATCAAGACGTCGGTCGTGACCACTGGGCTGCATCCTGGAGCGTCATGATGGGTGGCGGGGGATTGAAGAACGGTCAGGCAGTCGGGGCGACTGATAAGGATGGTCTGCAGATTGCCGACGGCAGTAAAGCATACTTGCCAGGCGATATCTGGGCCACAGTTGCAATGGCAATGGGTATTCCGGTGAATACCGTTCATACTTCAAAACGCGGTCGCCCGATGAAACTGGCAAATGGTGGAACTCCCATCCAGGAACTGATTGGCTGATTTCACTGCGACATGGGTGTCTAGCGAGAATAGAATCTGGAGCCCGGACTTTTTAGTCCGGGCTTCTGATGTCTCACCTGCGTCGAAGTTGACGGATATTTATCACCCACATAGAAAGCGAGCGGTTGGGCGTCAGCCCTCCGTGTCCGTCGCGTCGAAGTTGGATGTATATTACCTACGTGGAATCGGGAATGTCGCTCCAATCGTTGAACGGCAAGCCACAGGCGTCGGTGTCAATTCTCGCCGGCGACTTGCCGTGAAACGGTAATGCCGACATGGAAGACTAAAACGACAGCCCCCTGGCGTTGGGGGAGGATTGGCCGAGAGCTTTTCATGGCAGAGTCGTCATCACAATCTGCAAATGACATCTCTGGCAGCCGACAGGCACCCAGTGAAGACTTTGTGCGATTGTTTACGCAGTGTCAGCGAACTCTTTATCTCTTCATACTTCCACTTGTTCAGACCACTGCAGACGCTGAAGAAGTTTTGCAGGAAACAAACGTCGTCATGCTCAATAAATGGAGCCAATTTGAACTTGGAACCAATTTTCTGGCTTGGTGTCGGGCGATCGCCCGCTTGGAAGTTTTTCGGTTTCGCAGATCGCGACACCATCGAGTTTTGTTGCTGGGTGATGATGTGGTTGGTTTGTTGGCGGATCAGATGGAAGAGCAGCCGATTGATTTCGAACTGCGTCGGAATGCTTTAGCAGAATGTATCGGCAAGCTCCGAATGCAGGATCAGGAACTGATTCGACGACGTTATACAACAGAATCGAACGGCGACAATGTTGCGCACCAGTTGGGACGTCCGGCGAATTCCGTTTACCAGTCTCTGGGACGTGTCCGTCGCGTGTTGCTTGAATGCATTCGCCGCCGGATGGCTGCTGGAGGTACTCCTTGAAAAATCTTGACGACAATTTTCTGACGCTGTGCAATCTCTGGTGCGAGCAACAGTTATCGGTTGAGAGTTTCGAGGAACTTCAGACTTTGCTCCGATCTGATCGTGAGCTGCAGCGGACCTTCGTCGAATTCGCTCAGCTGCACGGCCAGCTTGTGTGGGACGCTGGCGTGACTGCTGGTTCTGGCCTGACTTGTATTCCCCCGGACATTGCTTCACGATCGGCGATTGACGGCCGATTTTCCAATGAAGGGCGGCAGCGCAAATCGCGTTACAGTCCGAAACTTGTTGCCACGATGGCTGCGTGCTTACTTCTTGCCGGAGTGGCAGCGATGAGCTGGCATGGCAGGAGGGTGTCGCAAGTTGCTCATAACAGTACGCTGCCTGGCGATGGTCAGAAACCCGGCTTCGACAGTCCGCCGTCAGGGTTGGCACAACCTGGAAATTCGCATGAAGACATGACCCGGAACGACAAGGCGAACGAACTCAAGCCACTCCCGTTGAACGGTGTGCAACCGGAAGTGATCTCTTCTGAGATTGCATCCGCCGATCCCGACGCAGGACGTCCCGCCAAGTCCGTTTCACCAACGTCCGCAGGTCTCGACGATGCATCGATCATCGCGGAAATTGATCGACTGATCGCAGCGACATGGTCCGACTATGGCGTCGTCGTGGCAGACGTCGCAGATGATCACGAATGGGTGCGTCGTTGCTTCCTGACACTCACCGGTCGCATTCCCTCTTTGCCTGAAGCATCCGCATTTGCAGCCTCAACGTCACCACGAAAGCGAACGGCACTTGTCGTTTCGCTGCTGGATGATTTGCGGTATGCAGAAAATCTCTCTGTCACCTGGACAAATCTGCTGATCGGTCGAACCAATGCTCGTCAAGTGGATCAGGAGGCGCTTTATGGATTCCTGCAGAGGCAGTTCCGGGAGAATCGCCCGTGGATGGAAACAGTCGGCGAACTGGTTGCTGCTGAGGGTCGCAGTGATCAGAACGGAGCGACCAATTTCCTGCTCGCACACTTGAACGACCAGGCAACTCCAGCCACGGCTGTCACAGCACGTCTGTTTCTGGGGCAGCAGGTCCAGTGTACTCAGTGCCACGATCATCCGTTTGCCAAAGATCGGCGTCAGGATGAATTCTGGTCGCTGAATGCATTTTTCAAGCAAGCCGAACGCCGACCACTGACCGTAACTGCGGCGGACGGGACGAGTCAGAACGTTTGGACGTTGGCGGATACCGGTTCCCCCGGGATGACGTTTTATGACACGCTGCGAGGCCAGCAGAAAGCCGTGTTGCCCGAATTTGATGGTCACACAATGCTGGCGGATGATTCACGGTCGCGTCGGGCCGAATTGGTGCAATTACTCGCGGCGGACAGTCGTCAGTTGGTTGCTCGGGCGATGGTCAATCGCACCTGGGCTCAGGTGTTTGGCCACGGATTTACAAGTCCGATTGATGATCTTGGGTCACACAATCCGGTAAGCCATCCGGAATTACTGGAGTTCCTGACGAGGTCTTTCGCGGAATCTGACTATGACGTCCGACGCCTGATGCGCTGGTTGACGCTGTCCCGGACGTTTCAATTGTCCAGTCTCCAGACAGAAGAGTCCGTTGCCGTTGATGATCCGCAGGAAGGCGGCACTCCGCTTTTCTCCCGCGCGTATCCGCGTCCGATGGGACCAGAACAGGTTTACGATTCGATCCGGATTGCGATTCGTTCTGCCGCTGATCAGCCGATTGACTCTTCGATTGGCAGCACCCATCGTCGGCAATGGGTGGAGCAGTTCGTACAATCGTATGGGACTGATGAAAACGACGAACAACTGGCATTTGAAGGCAATATCGCTCAGGCAATGCTGATGATGAATGGAGAGGATCTTCAGGACGCAATCCCGCTGACGGCCGTCGAAGTGACAAAGGCTGTCAAGGAAAATCCACAGGGCATCCTGAAATCACTCGAACGCATCGCGATGGCCACATTGAATCGCGAACCATCGGAACGAGAAGAAAAAATCTTTCGTGGCCACTATCGGACTCTCACGCATTCGATGCCGACCGACGTGGCCATTCGCACGGCGACCGAAGACATGCTCTGGGCCTACCTGAACAGCAGCGAATTTACTTCAGTCCATTGAGTAAATACTGAGACAGAAATAGGTGGGGCACGATTCCATCGTGCCGAGCACGTTATCAACGTGCTCCTCGTCGTGAACACGAAAGTTATTTCTGCGCCAGTCATAAGACAGCGGCACATAAAGCGATTTCATTGCCGCCATTTCCGTGACAATACGGGCAGGATTCTGACCCAACCGCAAAAGCTCGTGATGCCGGAAAAGGTCAGGCCAAGTCCCATGAATACTATGCAGCACAGACCGATCGGTCGGGATGCAGGGATTGCAGCCAACACGACACTGGCCATGACCAGCAGTCCATTGGCAAATAGTGCCTGACGTTCCAGAGTCATGACATCACCAACCAATACTATGTTTCCACACCTGCTGCATCTCGACTCAGCATTCGCATCCTGGCAAGCAACTCTTGCTCAAACGCCTGGCCAGTCGGTTCCTGCGGTACGTTCGATTTGCCTGGATGAGTGTTTTTCAGAACTGCTGCTGGTGGCACCTCTTCCACTTGCGCATGTAACCATGAGTCTGCGGAAGCGAACAGGCATTCGAGTACTGGATCGCCGATTGGTGACAGTGGGTTCTTTGTATTTGGCGATTTTGCAGAACCGGATGCAATGGTAAACGTGACCGGCGTGCTCCAGGCAGTTGCCGTCCCGGAACCGTCAAACGCCCGAATCCAGACGCGATAATTGTTAGAAGTCGTCAAATCCGTCGTCGGGGTATAAGAAGTCGATAGCAGGTTTGTGTCATTCAACTCAAGCATGCCAGTCGTTAGATTTGCCAGCCAGATCTCATATCGAGCTGCTCCTGAGACTGATGTCCATGTGATCACAGGACGCACAGGTTGGCCATTGCCGATCGGCGAGGTGACTCGCGGCGCTCGACCAACTTCAAAATTAAACCCACTGCTCCACGCATAGAATCCGCCTCCCGGCAGATCGCGGCCGCGGACGAACGCACGATAGGACGCCGACGGAATACCATTCAATTCCAGAGTTGTACCGTGTACGGAAGAGTTCCGGACGACCGCAGAAGCTCCGGTTGTCAGGTTGTCGATCCACACATCGTACAACGCCGCGCCGCCGACGGGCAACCAGTTCAATGACGGGGTCGATGCGATACCTGTGGCGATCACAGATATTCCGGCGGGGGCATAACTGACTCCAAGAGTGGCCTGGGGACTCCAGCCTACAAGATCGCCTGCCGCGTTTTTCGCGCGCACCCAGATGCCGTAACTTCCCACATCGAAATTAGAAACCGCCAGCGAGTTTCCGACAACACTTGCATTCCGGAAGTACTCAATTGTGGAGGACGTCAACCGGTTGATCCAGACATCATAGGTTGAAGCACCCGGAATCGGGTTCCAGACGATGTTGAAACTGCCGCTCGATTCAGTGCGACCGGAATTCAGTACGGTCGTCGTCGGACGCAGTTTCCAGACTGCTGCTGGACTCCAGGCACTCGCCAGACCTGCCGAGGTGAAGCCACGCACCCAGACATTGAACGTACCAATTGGAAGATCCACAACCGTTGTGTATGACGTTGCTGCGATCCCTGTTGCGTTCACAACGCGGGCCTGATTCGTTGTGACGTTGTTCACATACACTTCGTACGTTGCGGCATTGCTGATCCCGGTCCAGGTGAATGTCGGTCGAGCTGTCGCCACAGTCTGAATGCCCGGCGGTAACACAGGGTAGGTTCGATCTGTCACTGACAGCGAGCGATTGGTGACCGGAAAACCCGGTGCAGTTGCCGTGATCGTCGTCAGCTGGTTTCCGTCGATGATCCCGTCGTTGACAGCGGATGCTGTAAATGTCCCAGACATCTGTCCTGCCGGAATCACGACCGTCGCCGGAACGGTGATTTCTGTCGTATCATTGGACGCCAGATTCACGGTGAGACTCGTCGCGGGGCTGCCGTTGCGCGTCACCGTCACAGTCGTCGATGTTGATGCTCCACTTTCGTTCAGCGAGCTGACCGTCGATGTCAATGAGATCGCCAACGGAACCAGGACACCTGAATTCGTCTCAAAATCGACCTTCACATTATCGATCCCTACAGGCACGTTTCCAGACTTCTGAAAACTCTGGTTTACCTCGCCCAGCATGAAAGTCGCGGTGACAGTGTATGTTCCGGCAGGTACAACAAATCCATACGCTCCAGAGACACCGATCGTGTCTGAAAACACGGCTCCCGTGGACACATTGACAGCAGAAACGGCACCGCCGCGAATGGATTCTCCGATCGTGTAGAAGTTGTTGTTGTCTGTGTCAGTGTAGACAACGCCGGTGATGTATGGATCAAGGTTGCGTCTGCCAAAATCCTGCGTCACCATCTCCGTAAATGCATAGGTCACCCCATCCTCGGGTCTTATGAAAGAGCCCAGTTTCGCGCCGATGCCCAATTCTTCATAGGCCGGGGCCATGATATTCTTACGATGTCCGGAACTGATGATCAAGCCGTCGTGGATTTCATTGATGTAAACTGTCTGCGTAGCCTCGCTCTGTTTTGCCGCGTATCCAATGTTCTCTGCGACACCGTTCCAGATGTAGCCTGCGTTCGTAATCCGCTGCGAAAAAGTCGTTTTGGGATCGGGACCTTTTGTGTCGTGATCGAAATAGTCCCGGTCCAGCATATCCTGCGAATGCAGACGTGCTGCGGTGATCAACTGTTGCTGAGGTGCCAGAGGCTGTTTGGCGGCGGTTGTAATCGTGTCGGCGGGTAACCCGGCGTTCAAGCCAATCCCAAGCCGCGCGACTTCTGCAGCGGGACTCGAGCGCGCCCGATTGACTAACTCCAGCATGTACTGTTCACTGTCCGTCATCGTTGGTGCCGTGAGCAACAATCGAAGTTCCAGTGAATCGATCGAGACAAGTGCGGCCACATGCCTGCGTCGTGAGTCCCGAATTGTGATCAGCCTGCGCTTCAACATTTCCAGCATTTTCATGATCTGAGTTTCCCTGGTGCGTTGCGACATCACTCTGCAGGATCCGGCACGCACACGACACGAAAAACTCCTTAGTGCGAACTCAGGCTGCGTGGAGCCGAATTCGCAGATGTGCATTCTTCATGGCCGAATTCTGACGAATCCGGCTACAAAAACACATCTCAACCAGCCCCGTCAGGAGTTTATTTCAGCGGACAACGAATCAAGACTGGCGATCTGTGTCGGCCTTTATGGTTGCATCGGCAGCAAATCACGCGAGACCACACAATTGTAGCGTGCTGCACGATCCGCAGTAGCCCAATTTGGACTCTCCCCGATTCCGATCATCCAGCGTTGAGCCTCTGACCAGAATTCCGGCTGTCTCACATCTCAAAACGACCGCGGAGGTGAAACAGGTGCTTCGTGCGGCAACACTGGGCGCACTGCGTCTGACTCATGATAGTCCGGCTGATTCTTACGCAAATGGGAAACCGACAGCGTCGGGCCGAAGCCCGTCGGATCCAGATCACTGCGCATCGACGACAAGCTCTGAACCATCGTGACGACTGCCAGCAGCAACGAACACACACTCAACGCCACAACCTGCATGTTGAATTTACGGACAACTCGCGGTGATGTGTTGCGTCGTGCAATTTCCCGCGACAGAGATGGCCACACAGATTTGGAATTCAAGCTGTCAAACGCTATCGCTGGATCATCCCGCAACTTCAACAGTGTGCTCATCGCTTGCAGCATCCCTGCATGATATGCACGGCAATCGCCGCATTGTTCCATGTGAGATGACAACTGTTGCCCTTCGTCCGCACGCAGATCATCACCTACGTCCAGATGAATCAGATATTTTGCTTCGGTACATTCGATTGCCATCGCGATCTCTTTCATGTCTCATCCTGCACCAGACGTGTCTTTTCCGAACGACGTTCACGCCGTTCCCACGCATCACGGAACATCTTGCGAGCTTCCGCCAGCCGCCAGCGAATTGTGGCTTCACTGCGATCTGTGACAGCCGCTACATCCGACGTGCAAAAGCCCTCCAGATCCCGCAAAATCAGAACCGTGCGATACGCTTCCGGAATCTCCGCCAGCACGACCTGGATTTCCTGTGACAAATCCAGATTCTTACGTGGATCAGCCACCGGCGGATCAGGTGTTCGATCTTCTCCGGCGTCTGTAAATAACGCCCACTTGCCACGTCGACGGACTTTTCGCAGGTGATCGTAGGTCAGATTCACTGCGAGGCGAAACAACCACGGCC
This sequence comes from Candidatus Kuenenia stuttgartensis, assembly GCA_945861465.1. Lineage (GTDB taxonomy): Bacteria > Planctomycetota > Planctomycetia > Planctomycetales > Planctomycetaceae > SXXK01. The sequence continues at coordinate 13,093 of CAMAVB010000009.1, read as the reverse complement.
CAAACCTTCGAGACGGATCAAACTGATCCATTCGTTCAAACGCTCGCAGGAAGGATTCCTGCACGAGATCCGTCGCCATTTCAAGGTCCGGAATAAAACGCCGGATAACTTTGAGAACTCGGCGTTCGTAACGATGTACTAACTCTCCGAAGGCATCGTTATCGCCGTTTCGAGCCGCGTGAACCAGACGTACTTCACTCTCCGACGGAACTCCACCATTTTCTGATGAATCCTCGGAATCAAGTGATTGATCGTCAGCGTCCGATTCGGACATTGTCCACATTTTCGGGCTTCTCCTGCGTGATCTACGCAGTCTTGCACCGCTCCGTTGGTGGGTTCTTCAGAAATTTTTTCATGGGATCCGCAACTGCCATCGTAAGTCTGGAGAAAATATTACGTTTTCTAAAAAGGGTTGATTGGTTGCGTGCCACTGGCTTTGCCAGTGCTCCCCAAATTTCAGGAAGGACTGTCAGAGCCAGTGGCACACATCAATACTCGAATGACCGAGAATTCGATGCTCTCGCCTGTCATGTTGCTGGATTTCCCAGCTGCCGTTTGAGTTCACGGACGGTTGACTCCGGATTTTCGGAACCGACGACACTCGACGCCAACGATACTCGTGTCCCCCCTGCCTGCCGCACTGCCGCAAGATTTTCGACACCGATCCCCCCGATTACAAACGCAGGGATTTGTACGTTGCGGGAAACTTCTGTGACCAGTGCCAAGCCCGGAAATTCAGAAAATGACTTCGTCGTGGTCGGAAATGTCGGACCGACCCCGATGTAGTCCGCGCCATCCATCATGGCCGCTTGAGCCTGTTGCAGCGTATGCGTTGAAATGCCAAGGATCTGCCCCGGTCGCAGGACCGCCCGTGCGTCAGAAACCGAAAGCTCATCCTGCCCGACATGCACACCATCGGCATTCGCGGCCACCGCCACGTCGGCGCGGTCATTCACAATGAACAAACGGCCAGCACCGACGCACGCATCCGCCGTCCAGCGAGCGCGACGCAGCAACTCGCGATCACTCAAATGCTTTTCACGCAATTGCAGCACATCCGCGCCACCGCGCAGAGTCGCCTCAACGACCCGCTGCCACGGGAGCCGACACAGGGATTCGGTGATCAGCACATACAGCACGGCGGTCTGTAGTTTCTCCACGCGCTGTACATGCTGATTAGGAGACAGCAGCGTACTTGTCACCATGCAGAGTTGCTGCTGCAGCGTGTAACTGCGATAGCGAATCTGTTTGATCTTTTCCGCAAAATCCGGTGCGATCAGTTTGCCAAATTCTTCCAGCGAACGTAATGCTTCCTGAACTCGCCGACTATTGGCAATCACGACGTCCGAGATGTCTTTTCGGACTGATTCGGAAACGGTGAAAATCTGAGTCCCGACATCATGTTCCGTATCGCGATGCAGCAAAATGTCCGCACTGATCGTATCAGCTGATGCTGACTCGCAAGCGGAATATTTCATCTGTGGTAGCAGAGCTTCAGTTGCGACCAATTCATGCCGCAATTCTTTCAGATATCTGCTCAGATTGGCGTCATTCCGCACAAATCGTGCGTAGTCTTCGAGCACCCGCAGACCTTCGCGACCGCGATTCAGGTTGGCGTCCAGGATCCGCCACACGGCGTCTGAGTCCGTTGCAAGTGTGGTAATGTTCGAGCGGACTTTCGTGACCGGGCTTTCCGACCACTCAAGATCAAAATCAATCGGCAGCGATGGGCCAGTGACGGTGGTTTCCAGATTCAGCTCCGCCACGATCTTGTCGCGATCCACCCCGTCATCCAGGAACTTCTTACGCAGCAATTCATTTGATTCAAACACCGCCACCAGCAAATGTGCGCTGGAGATCCCGGCAGCATTGGGTTCGCGTCGCGCCAGGAATGCCGCGCGGTCGAGAATCTGGATAAGGACCAGCGGATCATCTGGCTCGACCGACTTCGCTCCAGGTGTTGAGCATTCATCCGGATGACTGTACGCATTCGATTGAAGTTGGACGGCCGCTTGCTCCAGAGCCTGCGGCGAATGCCTCGCTGTCAGCAAAGATTCAACTGAAATCCCGAGTCGCTGCATCGCCGCTGCGGCCAAAGATTCGTGCTGCAGCAATGCGAACATCAAGAAATCACACCACGTCTGTGGCGCAGTCGTTCCCGCCGCCATTCGTCGGCAAGACGCGACCGTTCGTCCAGCTGCGGGTGTCAAAGACTCTAACATGGTGCAGTTTTAGGGGTATTTATGGTGCAAGTCGAGCGTGTGCCTCTGGCAACGGCGAACGGGGTGCAGTCGCCGATTTCGGTAGGTCCTGCTTGCCAAGCTCAGCTTAACCCGGGAAAAGTGACAAGTTTCGAGCACAATTTACACTCATCGAGCTGGAGCCTGCGGTGTGGAGTGAAAAGCAATTCGGTGCCTGTCACCCAGGCGACGTGCGGCGGACGCTCTCAAAAAATGTGGGTAAGGACCGTTCGAGAAATAATTGCCCGCAACCTCCTCTCCCCTGGAAGGGGAGAGGGCAGGGTGAGGGCAACGCCGTCAAGGATTTATCGTCGTGTTTTCACCGAGTTTCACGAAGTCCCTTCTCCCCCTATGAAGGGGGAGAAGGTGGCCGAAGGCCGGATGAGGGGGTTATTCGCTGGATCTGACGCTATCAAATACTTAACGGCGTTGGGTGAGGGGTATAAAAAGGCACAGTTATTTCTCGAGCGGTCCTAAGGATGAGATCCGATGAGATCCGTAGGCCGTACCAAGCGCAGCGCCGTTCCGGCAGGTCGGCTCACAATCGATCCAGCGGACTCTTCACCGAATCCACTTCACCGAATCCACTTCTGCACCGAGTTCTCGTGAATATGATGCCGCCGCATCTCCCCCGATTCCCGTCCCTTCTCCCCCGATTCGGGGGAGAAGGTGCCCGACAGGGCGGATGAGGGGGCGGATCGTTCCTGCACCGCCGCGATGTTAAGCATTGGTGCAGAAGTTTTTTAGTTTAACGGCGAGCCGTAGGCGTAGGCGGAAGCACGCTGGATTCGCCTACGCCTACGGCTCGCCGTTAAACGATTTGTGCCAACTTACTTATGCACCAGTGCATACATCCGCGACAACCGATTCAACACTAGAAATTGTTCCTCACCGGCGAGCGGTTGGGCGTCAGCCGTCCGTGTCCCATTCCGTCGATCCCGATTATCAAACTCGCCAGCCGCCACCCTCGCCAATTCCGCCACATCCTCGCCCGCCCCGTTGCCTTTCTCTGGTAACCGGCTCAATCGCCGAAACCCGGCTTCCACGGTTCCCGTAGAACCATTGTACTGGAAGTGAAGAATTTTCGCAGACATCTGGCTATCCTAATTGAGGGAAGTGAGGTGAGTTGGCGGTACTCCCAAAAGAAAGGTAGTCAAGTCTCGCTTGCTCAAATCTCTGATGGATTTTTTGTAGACAGCGTGCCTGTTGCCTTTCTCAGTTTGCGTACGACGTCATTTCGCCCGGAGAGCATTCAGCAAGGCAATTCGGCGTGAATCTTAGGCGTTAGACTTTCGTCAAACCCACGACAATTCATTCGGACGACCACACCGTGATTTTTCGATTTTGACGAAAGCTATAACTTCATTCACGCAAGCAACTTACAAATCCTTAAGGCATCCGCCGTGACGAAAAGCTGCGATTTTTCTGTGCAATCAAGTCGAGGCTGCCTTTCTGTCTGAAGAGTACCGCATCACAACTTCATTGATGTACGCTTTGTCTTCAGGATCTGGCCCACCTCGGAAAATCATTGATACATGCAAAACGCTTATTAGCAACAGTTTACACCGATCCACGACGGGCTATGAGCCAAGCCGCGGTCATTGACTTCAACGCACTTTGCGTGTTCCCGCTTTTCTCCTCTTTGTCTTACATTTTTCCGAGCGCGATCGCCTTCCATGGAGTCTTCTCTATATGCCCTTGACGTACTTCAGCGATTTCGATCAATTTAATTCTGATCGAAAGAACGATGGCGAACTCCATCGAATCGCCAGCCGCCATGCGTCACGGGAGATTCAACACGAGGATATTCGGCAGGAGTTTTACGCCGACGAATCAGTTCGTCGCGACTACCACAAACTTGAACCTCGCGGCTCTGGGCAACTCGCCGTTTGGTGTAACCAGCGGATGAGATTTATCTCAATTGCTCTCTATCGAAAGGCGTACGGTCGAGACACAGAGCCCGGACACCCGAAACGTCCTTTGGCATTGCCTGGCACGTCCTGCGACGGCGAGCACAGGTCAATGGAGTTGGAAGATAAATTCGTCGAGCCATCATCTGCCCTTGAACAGCACGAAATCTGCAGGGCGGTGGACCGGGTTCTTAGTGAAATGCCTGAGAACGAATGCGTCGCTTTTATCTGCCGAAACATCCATGGCAAGTCCTTTGGACAGATTGCCAAAGAACTTGGTGTGGGTGAACAAGTGGCAAAGTCACTTTACCAGCGAGCGGTCGAACGAATCCGTGAGGAATTGGGACCTGAGTAACCACAGCATCGTTTCTTAATTCAGGCGTCATTGACACTTTCAGACTAAGACACTTTCCACGGAGACCCGAACATGCACGATCGAAACAAAACAAACGCCCCCGAATGGGCCGACTTCTTCATGCTTGCCGAAGAGAATCCAGACCACGCGCTTGACCTGCTCGTGTGGCTGTTCATGGATGAGGAAATTGCACGAAATCGTTTTCACTTCCTCTCGGCGATAGTTTCGAAGGCAGGGGGGCGAACGAATATTCCCGCAGCCGATGAGTTCGCCAGAGAGTTGGAAGTCATTCAAGAGGTAGGCGTCTTCTCTGCCGTTAAGGAACGCGGCGTTGAACTGACAACATTGTGTCGTATGGCCTCGTCGCCAGACGCTCTGGTTGCCACATACGAAGCCTTCACTGGTGAAACGGTATCGTGGTTGCCAAAGTCAGTTCCAGCCAGGGAATCGAGGCGATTGGGGAAAAGCCTCATCGTGACTAGCTCGCTGGCAGGCGGAGGAGCGGATATCAAGATTCGCTCTGTGCCTCCTGAGGGCGAACTCTATGCCGTTTCTGCCGATCGAAGATCTGTCCAATTGTCTGTGTCACCAGAAAGAATGGGCGACGCTTGTCCATTTTCAGTTCTGATTGCAGAATGTGTTCTGAAGGGGTCTGGAACATACCGGAGAATCATGGTCGTCACGAAACACCCAAAAACAGGACACTTCGAAAGCTCAATGCTGGCTAGTGAACTCCTTAATGGGCAGAGAGTGGAATTCGTTCCGGGTGACAAACTGGACTTCTATCCTGTCACCAAGCCTGAAGAACTCACCAGGCTTGGGCTGGGGATTGCGGAAATTGATGCGGTGCTTAAGTATGATCCTGTGGCACTTCATTCAGAGGCTGTTCAGGAAGCCTTGTCGAATCTTCGCAACGTCCTTTAGACCGCTGTTTTCTGCAAAGAAGATCTGTCATGAACTCGCCCGTTGCAACTATTGATGATGCTGTGAATTCGAACCAGCCTGAAACAATCAAGGGCGGACTGGTCGGTGATCTGTCCGGGCTCAGTGATTCGTTTCGACGAATGGATTTTCCCGCACTAAACAATGGCCTTGAGTCTCTAATGTCGCAAGGCAACCTGGCACTCAGCATTCTGCAAAGCTATTCCGGTGTGTCAGATGGAACGATCACGAACACGTGCAGAATGCTGCACCTATTGCTGAAAGCAACTGCCGTGATCAATGGGGTGAACGGAGCTGCCGGAAAAGAAGGGGTAGTCGACGACATTGCCCAACTCAAGAGAGTGAGAGCTTGTCTGCAGCAGTCCATTGACGCGAGCAAGGTTTTGGAGTGGTCTCCGGTTGACGGAGAATTGCCTGGACTCTGGCAGTCAGATGCAAATGAAATCGATGAAGTCGGCTGGTTGGAGAGGATCTTCGCTCGTGATGTTCACGGTGCTCCGAACCTGAATGGCTCGATCTTTCAGTTGGCCATGGTTTATCAGCACCTGCGTTTCCTGATCGGAATGGACCCGTCCCACGAATGGAGGACCGTTCGAACACCAGTGCTTGGGGCAGAAGAGGGAGGAAGTGGGGGACAAAGAATGATCCTCACCGTTTCGTTGAGGCCATGTCCACTTCAGGCATTCATTCCAGACCTGCGATACTTCGGACTCACAGAACTCAAACATGGAACCACAGACAAGTGCCTGCTGGATTCGGCCCGCCGTTGCTGGGAAGCTGCTCAGGTTTCCGGATACCTCGGTGTGTGGCGACTCGAACACGGAGCTATTTCAACTCACACGGACGCAATCACTGCCACACACATTTATGGCCGGTCTTTTGAAGCGGCGTTTTTGTGCTGCCTGCGGGCAGCCGCCGGAAATGCCTATGGCGATCCCTTACCGGATAAGGTGTCAGGCGACCAACTGGATCAGGATATACAGAAGTACGAACGTGAAAAGCTTTTTGAGATCGATCCACTTTCTCTGAACACGGCCATCTCTGCTTCGCTTGGTGAATTTGATCCCAAAACGACAAGCATTAAGGACATACCCCTGGCACCCGTTGGCGGAGTTCCGCAGAAGTTGTTGGAGGCGTCAGGAACAGAGATTTCTCAGGTCGTGTTCGCAACAGGTCAATGGGACGAGACAAACATCAAGCGGTTGGATGGAAAAGCCCAGGAGGATTTTCTCAAATCAACGCAGACCGACTCGCTGCCTGAAAATCAGTCGAGGCTTCAATGGTCAACCGTCAGCACGTTGGGTGCTGCTCTTGATGCGGTTTTGGTTCAGAGTCGCTGGCTTAAAGCCTGGCAAAAGGGGTGCAGAAGCAACTGGTTAAGGCGATGGGAAAAGCGAACTGCAAGAGCTCCGGGCGACGATGCGCCGGGTGAAGATGACCGAAATCCAAGTTCAACAGCCTCAGCGCCAGAGGAGCCTGCACATTCGTGATGCCTACATGAACGCCCATCCCATGAATTCATCGACAGAGCTTCCATGAGCGATCCTCACACAGGTATATCCCACGAAAAAATCTCCCCGTACATCGGCGATCACGGCTGGAGCATTCTGGCCGATCACAGTCAGTTGCGGCTGGATTTGGATGCTCGTAACTTTCGGCCTCGGTCGGGGGCGGTGGTGGTTGGGGCGATGGCTCAGCAGGATGAGCGGCAGCGGCAGGATCCGTGGCAGAGGATTGATGATCGCGACGATGTGACGTTTGATCGATTGCAGGTGACAGGGCTCGACAAGCGGCAACGCAAGGTCAGTCTGCGACGGATGATTGTCACGACGGATGCGGGGATCGGGAAGTCGGTGGCGGTGGACTGGTTTCTGTATCGGTTCAATCTGCCCGATGCGAACATGCTGGCGTTTCAACTGGATGCCGCTCAACTGGAAGGCAATCTGCCTGAGTTTCAGGTCAGCCAGGACAAGCTGGATGCAGTATTGCTGAATTGGATGGCCGGGAAGATTGCTCTAGCCGATGAGTCGCGGCGATGTTCCATGGGTGACGCAGTCAGTCTGGTGCAGCGATCTCGACAGAACGGGCGATTGGTGATTCTGATCGATGGGCTCGATCATGTCTCTACCGGCCTGCCGAATCTGTTGCATGTGCTGGGATCTGTGTACTGGCAGAAGTGCCGGTTTATTCTGGCCGGTCGGCCGTATGCGTTGCAGACGCACTTTGATGAACTGAAGCTGGATCACGGCTGGCAGTTTATCCGCCTGGAAGAATTCACGCCGGACCAGCAGGAGGAATACCTCGGCCCACGATACAACGCGATTCCACCACAGGCTCGTCCGGCTCTGGCCAATGTGCTCACCATTCCCCGCGTGCTCTACTACATGAAGCACCACGTCAGCGAGCAGCAGTTCGGACTGATTCGCACGGCGGCGGATGTGTACTGGATTGCCATTCGACAGATGATCAAGGAAGCCATGAACGGCTCCGGACCCGCCAGAAAACTCGGACTCCTCAGAACCGACACGATTCCCGATCAGGTCTCCGAAATGCAATTGCGGAATTGTCGCAATCTGCTCGCGGTCCTGGCCTATGTGATGACTCTGGGCCTGGCGGAACGCAGGCGGTTGTCGTCCGGCATTGCGGCACCCAACTTTGAGCGGCTGACGGAAGACCGCATGGAGCTGTTCGAAAAGGAAATCAGCAAACGGTACAAGTCGGAAGCGGGTCAGGGTCTGCAGCAGGACATGGCTGCTTTGGCGGCGATGAACACATTCCTGAATCGCGGGGTATTCGATTCGGACGTCACGGGCTTTAAGGAAATCGAGTTCCGCAACCGATCGCTGCAGGAATTCCTGACCGCCCTGTATCTCTGTACGAAAGCGACACCGGAAGACAGCAACCTGTGGTGGGACCGTCTTTATTTGCCTCACGATGCGGAATCCGATCAGTTCTACAACGTCTGGCAGTTCGTCAGCGAAATGCCCGGGACGAAACGTCCCGGCATTGATTCCGACGGCACCGGTCACGGCGTCCCGAAAGCCATCGTGGAAGAACACTGGCTGGAAGCCATCGAGCCGCTGTATCGACCGACCTTCGTAACAGAAGAGAGTGTGAGCCGCAAGGCGCTAGCCGCGGGTGAGAACTCAAGCCAACCGTCCACGAGCGATCCCCAAATCACTGAATCTAGTGCATCTCCACGCGACGCCCGCCGCAGTTGCGAAATGATCTTCCGCACCTGGCCGCAACTGGAACGCCTGTGTGAAGAAAACGATAAACGGGCCAGGGAAATCCGTAACCGTTGGCTGGGAGAATTCGAATCCATCCTTGCCGGACAACAGGGATCTGAGCGTGAGGCAGCAGCCCGGGACCTCGTCGATGGTTTTCTGCTCATCCCCGGCGGGACGTTTCAGATGGGGTCGCCACCGGAAAAAGCTGCCCAGATGCCGGAAGGAGAAAGAAACTTCTGGACGGATTGGTACGCACGAATTCCGGCAGGCAGAGTGAACTGGCCGAGTCATCTGGACGAAGTGTTGTCGCAACTTGGTTTTGGATCGGGACGTGCCGGTGAGGCAAATCGAAAAGAATGGTCCGATTTTCTCACACGAATTGCTGATGAGGAGACCATCGAAAACTTTCTGCAGGAAATGTCTCGCGTGCGATACCCTTCAGACGAAACGCCTGTGAATCGTGATCAGACAATCGAGACGTTTCTGCTCGCTCGGTCACCAGTCGTCAATCGCTGGTGGAAACTCTTTGTTCCTCAGCACGGTTTGGGCGGTGAACCAGCCGATTATTCGCGAATCAGTCCGACTAGCGACCACCCAGCGATCTCCATCGACTGGTTCTCGGCATGGAGTTTTGCACTATGGCTGCATTGGGACGGCCAAAGTTGTCGGCTTCCGTGGGAAAATCAATGGGAATACGCTGTCAAGTTTGGAACACCCTGGGACTGGCGATATTGGTGGAGTGATCAATGGAATGATGGCAAGGGCAAGGTCACAGCGGAAAGAAATTGGCGGACAGACAGCACAACGGTGCCGAATCTGGCTCACGCGAATCCGCACACGCAGGTACTGGACCTTGCGAAAGGCCTAGGCATCTTGGATATGCTGGGAAATGTCCAGGAATGGTGCCACGATCAGTATCGTGCAGCGTATAAGCGACACGCGAAAGACGAGCCAGGCGACGCCTCCTCGTCTCGTTGTCTCCGGGGCGGCTCGTTCCGCAACGTTCCAGAGTTCTGCCGTTCCGCGTTCCGCGGCAGGCGCAGTCCGGCGCGCTCCAGCAGCAGCGTTGGTGTTCGTCTTTCGAGGGCCGCGAGCGATTAGCGAGCCACCCTGTTGCCCTTCCTCCCTTTGCGATTCCTGCGATTTGCGTTCTGCGATTTACTTTCTGCTCAGCAAAAGTTGAGAAGATTGTATTTCTGAGAAGATTTATCACGATCAGCCGCAGGGTGCCAGCGGTCTGTTGAGTTAGGGACGATCTGGAGTGTTTGCGTTTAACCCGATGCCGTAGGCGAGGCGTTCCTGTCGCATTCCTCCCCTTTGGATCGGGTTAAACGACTAAATCAACAGACCGCTAGCCTGGGCCGTTAAAAATTTGCTATTGTCGAGTGTAGACATAACTTTTGAATTGTGCCATTTTTGTTCATGGTTGCGAAGCGTCGAGTATGACTGTTCCGTATTCCCCGGCACGCCATCCACCTTGCGTGGATGGAAGCCCCGTCTGGCCACCAGATCGCGACGTCTATTCCACATTGCTGCACGCCACCGAGCTTGCCTCGGTGGTAGCTTCGTTTGGTTCAGCAGCGTGCCCGGCAGCCAGATTCGCTTCCACTTGGGCAAGCCAGAGTGGAAAGCGGCGTGATGGGAATCGCGCCCCGATCTGGTTGCCAAATTTGGCTTCCACCTGGACGAGCCAGGGTGGAAAGCCACAATATGCAAAGCCGATGCATTATAGAATCCCCGCTGATAACACGGGCCCCTCAAATCCTGCATCTTGAAAACCGGGCAACAACCCCAGATTTTTAACAGCCCGGGATTAACCCCGAACAAGCTTCCACAAATCCGGCCTGCTCCTGGCCAGATCCCAGAACTCTCGCCGATCGTCTTCAGAACCGAAATACTCGCCCGGCAAAACCACTTGAATCCCGATGACGGACGCAAACTCGTGTTCACATTTGCCCGGCAACAAGTCCAGGCAAAAGCTGAAAACCGCATCACGGTCCGGCTCTCTGAGCTCTGTACTGCGCCGTTTCCCCGAAAACTTCTGAAACACACCAACCACCTGACGGCCATTCCCTCGCACCTGACACGGAACGGCCTCCAGCTCCGGGAACAACCGATCCAACGCCCTGATCGCCGCCTCTTCACACGCAAAGATTTCTGGAATACTCATCGAACATTCCCCAAGTACATCCTTTCTGCCGGAAAGGACTGTGTTTGGTAGGTCCTTTCTGCCGGAAAGGACTGTGTTTGGTAGGTCCTTTCTGCCGGAAAGGACTGTGTTTGGTAGGTCCTTTCTGCCGGAAAGGACTGTGTTTGGCAGGTCCTTTCTGCCGGAAAGGACTTCCGCCGCAAGGCGGACCTGCGTGACGTTGTATTGAAGATTCAGCCTGACTCAGGTTGATGACATGCACACACGTCGCGGCAAGCCGCGAAGTCCTGCCCGGCAGGCAGGACCTACAACTCTACCTCATCCGCCTCCTCGAACAGCGACTTCTGCACAATCGCCAACGAGCGTTCATTCGACTTGTCGGCTTCCTTACGAAGCTCATCCACTGCCTGCATCGCTTCCAATGCCTCCTCCTCAGTTTCGAACTGACAGGCTTTAAAGCGATCCTCCAGAGCCTCATAAATCCCCGCCCGGCGAGACATTCCGCGAAACTCCCGTTCCACGTCCAGGAGACTACTCTGCAGCTCAAAGAACATCGGATCGTCCCCGCAGACTTCCTTCAGAATCTGCCAGTCTTCACCACGCAACAGGTTGTCATCATCAGCCGGGACAGGAAACTCTTTGCCGGTGGCTTCGTGATAGATGCGCGGCACTGAGTCATCGAACTCATGCTTTTCAAACCGCCAAAGCCGCCGAATCTCCTGCATCTCGTCCATCGTGATGAGTTCGATGCTGCGAAACTCCTCCGGCCCGATTTCACGCAGTTGAGTCTGCGTTTCGAGGACTCGCCGCAGCCAATACTCCCGAGCATCCTTCTTGTACGGCCCGCGAATCACACTGTCATGAAACAATTGGACTCGCCCATTCATTCTGCGGAAGTCGCGACGGACCTTTTCCTGCGAGAAATCCGCCAGATCATTTCGCAGATCCAGCAACGGCGTCATCCAGATTTTCTCGTCATCATTCTTGATCATCGCTTCCATCGAACGGTCTTTGTCCACGACCGTGCAAACCCAACAGCCAAAGCGACTGTTACCGCAGCTTGGCGTCGTCGTATCCACGACCAGCGGACACTCGCCATCGGTCGATGCTCCCTGATACATTCCCAGCAGAGACTTGTTAGTGTGGCCCCAAGGGTTCTTGACCTGCATCAGGAACAACCAGACATCATCGTTCGTCCAGTCTTCGACCGGCGTATAAACCAGCGAATTGGGAAGACTGGCATTCGGAGTCAGCCGAGCATCACGCAGCACGTTTTCACGGCTCCAGTCTTCGTGATTCTGCATGGCCCCGCCACGACGCTGGCTTTCGGCCTTACGAGTCCCCAGCACAAGCATCGCCTCACCACTTTCACGAACGACGTCGCGAATGAACGTGTTGCTGGGATTGATCTTCATGCGGCTCGTACACCAGCGGAACAATTTTCGGGGAGCCGGATAACCGCGACCGATCAGGTTCACCCAAAACGTGTCCTTCACATCCGGAGTCAGCTTATGTGGAGTGATCGGCATCTGCTGTTCCGCAGCGGCCTGCCGCATTCTCGCGTGCGACGCATCGACCCACGCCGCCACAACGGGCTGTTCAACCAACGTATCCGTGCTGATCACGTGCACCGGCTTACAACGTTTCTCAACCGGCAGTTCCTTCAGTGCCAGCCATACCAACTGCAAAACAGCACTGGAATCCTTGCCGCCGCTGTACCCAATCACCCACGGAACCTGATCCCATTGATACAGACGGCGAATTTCTTCACACACGGCTTTCACGGTTTGAGCCATACCGCGTTGTTTGAACACTGAGTCCTGCATTGGGAATGGTCTGGATGCGTTGCTAAAAGAGTTGTTGCCTTTCCTCGTGGAAGTGATTTATAACTTCCCTGCGTCTGAATGCAAACCAAAGTGATTGGAGATCTCCATGTTGTCGCGCAGCTTGTTCGATGAACCGATGTCGCTCGTACCGTGCCCAAGATGTCTGGAATGCCTTGATTCGGGTGTCTTTCGCTCGCTCGAAGCAGTATTGCCGCTGCCAAGATTTCCAAGCCTTGCGCGCGATGGCTCAGGGGAGTGTTGTCGCGATTGCGAGGCGGCAGACCTCCTAGAGCGTTTGAATTCAGCATTGTCGTTTACAATGGCTCGCCTGGCAGTTGCCGAAACAAGGCGCGAGCAATTTCGGATTCCGGGCGTACCGCTTGGGTTGGTTGGCGATGGTATTGTAAGATGCAACGCGCCCGGTGATTTCGACAAACACTG
>CAMAVB010000008.1 GCA_945861465.1 Candidatus Kuenenia stuttgartensis | reverse complement strand
GGACACGGATGAACCCAACGCGGGCTTCGCCCGCAACCCAAGGTTGAAGACGAAACTCAGGAAGATTTGCGACGGGAAAATAGAAAGCAGAAAAATTGATAGCAGAAAAATGTCGGCATTCTGCATCTTGAATTCTTTGCAGAGAAATGCATGGCGCAAAAGACTTCAACGCTTGTTTTGTATCTTTCTGCAATAAATGTTTCTGCCACACCAGAGCTGACTTCTGCAATGGGACCCATGGAAATCGCCGCGAGAAAACAAATATTCAACTGTTAGTAGTACAGATTGACTGTTGATTTCTATCTGTGTCAATTTGTGTTTATCTGTGGTTGCTTGCGAAGTTTTCGTTCCGAGGCGTGAACGGTTACGGGAAGTCTAACCCAATACGCTGTTGTTTGCACACCGTATTTATGTTTGCACAGCGTATTTCGTGAGCACATTCAATTCCATCAATTCTCCACCGTCGTTTCGTACTTCACACCTTCCGGGACGTTCACCGGAACCGCGACTGTTGTCCCGAATTCTCCTTCGGTCTTGCTCATGGAATCCACAGCCACGAAGGCCGTGAAGGTACTCATCAGGCTGTATTCCAGAGCCGTCTGCGTTACCGTTTGTTGCAGTTCGGCAGCCTGATCGGGTGTTCGTGAGAACTGCGTCATCAGGTCCATGATCTTCAGCCGAGCCCACACTGACGCGATTCCCTTGTGTTCTTTTGACGCATCCGCTGCGTCCACGGCAACTGCAAACGAAGTGGGTTGCATGCCCTGACGCCCGCCGACTGTTATGGAACTCGGTTCACCCGTAAAGCGGCCCGTGATGACAACCGGACGGCCCACGATCAGGTCGGGCAGAATCTGAGGATACACATCCGTCACGTTCATGTTGCCCCAGTCGATCGACAGATCTGTCATCGCCGGATGGCTGATGCGTTCGTTGAACCGATTCATGATCTCAACCGGATCATCGTTCAGACTCAGATAGGCCACAGCACCGCGTCCGATCAGGGCCATGCGATCCATCAGAAATCGGTTGGGCGACTGGCCGACGCCGAAACTGAAAATGCGGGAATCACCAAGCTTGTCAGACAACGCATTCAGCATATCGTGATCGCTGCCGATGTAACCGTCCGTCATGAATGACACCAGGCGAAAACGACCTTCGTCGTGAGGAAAATCCAGCGCGGCCTTTAGCCCCTCAATCATTTCAGTACCGCCTTGCCCATTGAGCGAGTTCAGGTACGTCAGTCCCTTCTGGATATTCTGCGGAGTCGCAATCACCGGAGCTGCACCAAGCTGAGACGCTGTCGAACTGAAGTTGATGATCTGAAAAGTATCGCGGGGCGTGAGTGACTGCACAGCATGGGATATTGCCGCGCGAGCCTGGTCAATCGGGCGACCATTCATGCTACCCGAACAGTCCAGCACGAACACCATTTCCATCGGGCTCCGCTGAACTTTCTTAAGATCCGCCGGCGGATACAACATCATGGTGAAGTACTGACCGTGGTCATCTTTGTGCGTCATCATGGCCGTCTTGATCTTGTCGCCGGCCACTTGATATCGCAGCACGAAGTCCTTGTTTGGAATGGAATCGCTGGCCGACAGAGTCACGCTGCGTTCTGTTTCAGTTACGTCTTTCACGGCGACGTCGTGATTGACGCTGCGGACGGATTCAATATTCACGCCTGCGTTGATGTTGAGACTCAGCGACACGTCATGACCGCTGCGTTCTCCGGGAGTCAGGTACTGGACTTCGGTGGATTGACCGCTGACGCCCTGGTTGCCGCGCCCGACGGCTCCGATGCCGTCGGTTGTGGCGGGTGGGTTGTAGCGCGGGCCGACAACCATTGGAAACACGAATTCATAAGCTCCGTCGTCATACTGCAGCGTGTTAAAGTAGCGGATATTGATGTCGATCTTCTTGCCCGGTTCGATGTTGGCCACTTTTTGAGTGAAAATGTTCGGTCGTTCCTGAGTCAGCAATGATGCGACGTGCCCCTGTTTTCGTGCGTCGTTGTAGATTCTCGCCGCTTCTTCACGCTCACGAATGATGCCACGGATTTTGCGTTCACCGACTGTCATCACGAATTCGCTCACGGCTGCGTTGTCGGGCAAAGGGAAGACGTAGACCGCTTCGATCTTTGAGTTGTATGGATTCTGAAACTGCTGCGTCACATCCACGGTGGCAATGTAACCATCGATGTTTCCGACAACGGCTGTGTGCTTGAGCGGTACAGGAACTTCCTTTTTGGAGTCCGGGAGTTTGGCCATCAAGGCTCCGCATCCCGGCGGTGTTTCTTCACTCGCCGGAGTTGCCGGATTAGAGCCCTTCGCGATGACCCACAATTCTTCGCCCGGCATCAGTTCGAATGTAGCACGGGCGACGACCGGACGACCTTTATTTTCCGAAACAGCTGAAGGATCTGTTGGACGACCTTGTATGGGGATTGCCTGCCTGCCAGCCTCAGGATTAATATTAATGTCAAGATCCACTGCTGAGCCCATCATGGCATCAAACAAAATACTTTCTTGCCCGCCAACTGCTCCGGGCTTGGGATTTGCGGCGTTCTTTGCAACACTCGATGCCACACGGGAAAACGATTCGGATGTAGCCTGTTCCGACTGGCCACATCCGAGCTGAAACACACACGCTGTTGCTGCGAAACACAATGCCATCACGGCGCTTATTCGAGATCGGAAAATGTTCATGTGGACTACCTTTCGATGATTCAACAGTCATTGACCTGTCGTATTTGAAATTTGAAATTTGAGATCTGAAATCTGCCGACTTATCTGTCCGTCTTCGCAATCGAAATCTCAGCGGGAATTCTTGAGCCGTCCGTCGTAGCCGAAGTCGTCAGTTCAGACAGCCATGTGCGAGCCCCGGAGCCGCGGACCTGCACGTGAATGCGGGCGACTCGGCTGCGTCCGCTGGGCAGATTGTCGCCTGTGCTGAAAGCCGCGATGATGACTCGGTTATTGTTCATCGCCCGTTTGTCGTAATACGGAGGTTCGGCAAAGGCCGGATGTTCACCGCCTTCAATGCCCACGATCTGCACATCGTTGGCTGTGCTTTTGACTTCCAGTTGCCATGCGGCCAATCGCTGGTTGCCGGAATCCACAAACACGTCGATCGCTTCGAATCGCCGGACGTCGGCTGCAACATCGTCCGGCCCGGGAATTTCTGTCTGGACGCTCTGCACCGGTGGATCAGCCGTACCGGTGTTGCCTTCCTGAGCATATGTCAACGCCATCAGACTGACATCAAATGCAATCAACAGTGCCCAGCACAAGGGGATGCGAAGGCATCGTGAGCCGCTTTGGGAGTTGGTTGGTTCATTGGTATTCATCGGATTACTCTTTCACCAATTCGTAGGGTGGGACCAGCGACAGCGCCGGCCCACCATGTCCGGGGTTTGGTGGGCCGGCGCTTCGCTGGTCCCACCCTACATCGTTTGCGACCTACAACTTCACCGCTTCCCGAGCCACCATATCGATATCCAGCTGGTCAAATCGCCCGTCGTGATTGATGTCACGAAAACCACTGAGACCGTCACGCATTTCACGAGCCATCGCGAAAGCATCGAGAATGTCAACGCGGCCGTTTTTGTCCACATCACTGGTGAGTTCTTCACCGGACGCCGGCGTATCTGACGTGGCTACAATATTGACAGCCTGATTTGGTTGCCGTGGCATCAATGCAAAGAACAGCACACACGCCGCAGCCACAGTGGATCCGATCGCCGTCCATTGCCACACGGAAGCTCTTCGCCGTTTTGTCGACCGCAGCGCAGCAGGACCGTGCTGTTCAAAATGACGACGAGCATCTGCCAGAATTGACTGGTCAATGCTGGACGGCACATCCGGCACAGGACCAAAGCGTTTTCGAAGAGCGGCTTTCACCGCGTCCGGCAGCTCCTGACCGATCTCATCAAATTCCATATTATCCTTCATGAAGTCACCCGCTTCGTCATTGGTTTTCTGTTAAACCACCAGACCGCCAATAAGCCCAGTGATGTCAGAAAAATCAGCGGCCACAAAACGACAACGGCAATTGTGAATTCCACGACAGTCTGCCAACCCAACAGGAAATTGGCCTGCACACGATTCCAAAAGCCGGCCGCCTTTGCAGAAGGTTCATAGAACGACATTGCCAAGGTGCTGTAACTTTCACGATCTTTCATCAGCCTCAAACGCCCCTCAGTGGATTCAATCTCCGCCCGCAATTTGTCAATCTGCTCTTCTATCTTCAGAACTTCCTCGACATTTTTTGCCTGCGTCAACAATTCGCGATAACGTAACTCCGTTTCCTTCTTGGTTTTCAGTCTCGCTTCGATATCTACATATTCTGCAGTGACGTCAAGCGCGCGAATCTCGCGTTTATCGAAGTGAGTGACTCCGGCGGAAACGTCAGCCAGCAGTCCATCAAATTCTGCCGATGGAACACGGATGGTCATCGACTGTTCCAGACTGTTGGAATTTCGTTGCTCCCGATCATCCGCCAGATACCCTTGATGCGTTTTGACGAATCCGAGAATTTCCGTTCGAGTCGCATTTCGGTCGGTGGTCTCAAATCGCAGCTCACCTTCACGGATCACATGACGAGCCGTCTTTGTCTCGCCGCTCGATGTTTCATCAGGAGCCGGCGACTTTGCGGGCACGACCGAACTCAGCAGGGAATCGACCGCGTATTCACCAGGTCCGGATTCCGCTGCACAGCCACTTATCGCCAGTAGCAATAAAAACCACCCAATGGTCATCCATTTGACAGACATCGTTCAACTCCACACAGTGTTTCAACGTACTTCGCATTTTGAAGTGCGCAGAACTGCGGAATGGTTCAAAGAATCTGGAAACTTTTTTGAACCGGTTGAAGTCATAGAAAAGCAGCGAGTTTTGTGGCGACGCAGACACTGGTGGCTGGCGCCATTCCACTCACCAATTCCGGTGTCATTCGTCATTTCGCATTGGTCATTGGACAATTCTTCACGATGTCACCGGCACCGCACGAAAATCGGACGGACCTGCAGCTGGTGGCAGCTCTCAATCAAGGCGACGCGGCTGCGTTTGACGTGCTGTACTTCCGCCATCGCGACTGGGTGATGCGGCTGGCGATGCGGTTCACGGGGCACCACGAGGACGCATTGGACGTGCTGCAGGAAACGTTCGGGTATTTCGTCCGCAAGTTCCCAGGTTTTGAGCTCACCGCAGCACTTACGACGTTTTTGTATCCGGCTGTCAGGAATCTCGCACTGGCCGCGCGGCGAAAACGGCTGCGGTCGGTGACTGAAAATCAGGACACGCTGTCCCTGATCCCTGAACCACCGTCGTCAGATTCTGCGAACCGCGACGAGTTGACTCAAACGCTTGCCGGTTTGTCGGACGCGCATCGCGAAATCCTGCTGATGCGGTTTGTCGACGAGATGACTCAACCAGAAATCGCGGTCGCTCTGGATGTCCCGCTGGGAACCGTCAAGTCCCGCCTGCACCACGCACTGCTCGTCATCAGACAATCGCCAGAGATACTGGGACGCCTCGCAGACGACTGATGAAGTTGGCAGACCATTTCTTCATTTCATTCCTGGCCGCTCACCATTTCGGACATTGGTCATAGATCGATGAAGCTGATAGTGTTCGTGCCACAGCGTCTGCAGTTGGAAATATCGCGCCGGTTTCTCAGGTCGGGCGATCCCTGAAACATTCCTTTTGACGGTCATTCTGGATCATGTCTCGCCCCATTGAAACTATCAGAAACATTGGCATTATCGCTCATATTGATGCCGGAAAGACGACCACGACTGAGCGAATCCTCTACTACACCGGGGCTTCGCACCGGATGGGGAACGTCGATGACGGAACCACGGAGACCGATTTCGATCCTGAAGAGGCGCAGCGAGGCATCACGATCTATTCAGCGGCGGTGACTTGTCCGTGGAAAGGCTGCACGATCAATATCATTGACACGCCGGGACATGTGGATTTTACGGCGGAAGTCGAACGCAGCCTGCGAGTGCTAGACGGGGCGGTCGTCATTTTCAGCGCGGTTGAGGGAGTTGAGGCTCAAAGCGAAACCGTTTGGCGGCAAGCCACGAAATACCGCGTGCCCAGAATTTGCTTTATCAACAAAATGGACCGCATGGGAGCGAGTTTTGACCGCGTTCTGAATCAGATTCGCGACCGTTTGAAGTGCCAGACGCTGCCATTACAGATTCCAATCGGAGCAGGTCCGACGACAAACACCGACGGATTCACGGGTGTGATTGATCTTCTGACAATGAAAGCCATGTATTGGGACGCGGAATCCCGTGGTCTGGAATTCCGCGTAGAAGAGATTCCGGAACATTGTCAAGAGGACGCCGTGTTGTGGCGGTCGGAACTGAACGACGTTTTGTCAGAAATCGATGACGACGTCATGGCTGCCTGCCTGGAAAGCGATTCTGTTCCGCACGATGTCTTGATCTCCGCCATCCGAAAGGCCACGCTCAGGGGAACTTTGCACCCTGTCTTCTGCGGAGCGTCGCTCGATTATATAGGCGTACAGCCGGTGCTTGATGGCATCCGCGACTTTCTGCCAAGCCCGCTCGATCGCCCCCCAGTGGAAGGCTTAATTCCGTCCGGAAAACAGGCGGGGCAGTCGACCGTTCGCAAGCCTTCAGTGGATGAACCTGTCTGTGTGCTGTTGTTTAAGGTGCAGGCGGAATCTCATGGAGATTTATATTTTGCGCGTGTTTATTCCGGGGTCCTGACTGGAAACTCCAAGCTGTTGAACCCGCGTACCGGTAAAAAAGAGATGGTCACGCAGCTCTGGCATATTCAGTCAGATTCGCGACAAAAGGTAGAAATGGTCGAAACAGGTGACATTTGCGGCATTATTGGACCGCGGGATTCTGCGACCGGCGACACTTTGTGCGACGCTCAGTCACCGATTGCACTGGAATCCATCGTGTTTCCGGAGACGGTGATTTCGGTAGCCATTGAGCCGGAATCGAGCAATGACCGCAAGAAACTTGATGAAACACTGAAGCGTCTGGAGCGCCAGGATCCGACATTTCACGTCAAATCAAATGCCGAAACTGGGCAGACAATTATCAGTGGAATGGGTGAATTGCATCTGGAAGTCATTCGTCACCGGATGGAGCGTGATTTCAAGTTGAAGGTCCGATTCCACAAACCCCGAGTCAGCTACCGCGAGCGATTGACCGGCGAAATCAACGTGAATATCGATTTTTCGAAACATCTGCCGTCTGGTGTGATTGGTTTCGGAGTTTCGTTGCTCGCGCGGGAAATCAAAGATGGCACGACCGGGATTACCGTAGGACATCGGCTGGCACCGGATGCGATGCCCAAACCGTCGCTGCAGATCCTGCTTGAGTCAATTCAGAAAGAAGCAGAAGGTGGCGGAGTTTACGGAAATCCGATAATGGGATTAAGCCTGACAATCACGTCGGTGAGCTATCGGGAAGGCGAAAGCAACGAGGTCGCCATTCGTATGGCGGCAGCCGACGCATTTCGAAAAGTTCTGAGCGACGGCAAGATGGAAATCCTTGAGCCGATCATGTCGTTGGAAGTTGTGACACCTGAGGAATTCCTAGGAAATATCCAATCGGATTTGAATTCTCGGCGTGCGGTGATCATGAATTCGTACAGACGTGGAGACCTGTGTGTGATTGAATGTGAGGCACCGCTGGTGGAAATGTTCGGCTATTCAAATCAGATTCGCAGTCTTTCTCAAGGTCGAGCATCATACTCTATGCAGCCTTGCCGCTATGAAATTGCACCATCAAGTGCTGTAGATCACATGACCTGATTTCAGAATTAGAGACGTTCCGTCGAAGTATGGTATTTCTGTTGGCTGTTGGTTGACAGAATCAGAGACAAACTTTAGAATCCCCGATTCCCCGTTTTTCGGGTCACGGTTTCGTGTTTGCGTAACTTGTTTGCTCAAGGTGGTTTGCGGTGGCTGGTGCAGAAGAATGTATCCGGATTCGGATGGAAGCGTACGACCACTCTGTGCTGGATCAGTCTGCAGCGGAAATTGTCGATACTGCAAAACGAACCGGGGCGATTGTTCATGGTCCGGTTCCGTTGCCGACTCGTATAGAGCGGTACACGGTGCTCCGAAGTCCTCACATTGACAAGAAGTCACGTGAGCAGTTCGAAATTCGGACACATAAGCGGCTGATCGACATCATTCAGCCCACTGGTAAGACGGTGGATGCTTTGAACAAGCTCTCGTTGCCGGCTGGGGTTGATATCAAGATCAAAGCGACAGCTACGGCTTAAGTTTTGGTTGATCGCGATTAGTGTCGTCTTGTTCTGGCGGACTGTGATGGTCTGTCTTTTTCAATTTTCTGCTCGCGGGTGCAGAGCTATGTCCGTTGGTTTACTTGGTCGTAAAATTGGAATGACACAGGTCTATGACGCTGACGGCGTTATTGTGCCTGTCACGGTCATAGAGGCTGGCCCGTGCGTTGTGCTTCAGGTTCGGTCGATGGAACGGGACGGCTACGATGCCGTGCAGATTGGTTTCGGTGATCGCTCGCGCACAAAGTCGTCGCGTTCTGTTCGCGGCCATGTGGCGGTGTTGAGCGGTCGCCGTCAGCAGTCTCGCAGCACTGCGGGTGTTGCGGCGGTTGCGAAGGCCGAGTGCGAACCGAAGCGTTTCGTGCGAGAGTTTCGTTGCGAAAATGCGGCTCATGGGTTTGTGGTTGGCCAGGTTGTCGGGCCGACGATGCTGGAAGGATTGAAGTTCGTCGATGTGATTGGTGTTTCTCTCGGTCGCGGTTTCACGGGCGTGATGAAGAGACACAACTTCCATGGTATGCCGGCCAGTCATGGTGCAAAGCGAGTTCATCGACGTGGTGGTTCGATTGGGCAAAGTGCGGATCCCTCGAGAGTACTGGCCGGGACAAAGATGCCGGGCCATTATGGTTGTGTGCGTGTGACATCCAGGAATTTGAAGCTAGTGCGGATTGATGGCGAGTCGAATGTATTGCTGGTCAGGGGCGCGGTCCCTGGTCCGGCCGGCGGGTTTGTGGTGGTGCGTCGTTCTGTCAAGAATCGTATTTGATATTGGTCGGTGATTTCATGATTTCCGTTCCTGTTCGAGATATGGCTGGTGCAGAGTGTGGCACGTATGCTTTTGATCCGTCAGAGGTTTCTGACGTCATTTGCAATCAGTTGCTGCACGACGCGGTCGTGATGTACAACTCAAATCGCCGTGTCGGTGAAGTGCAGACGAAATCACGCGGCATGGTTTCTGGCAGTACTCGTAAGCTGTTCAAGCAAAAGGGTACCGGTCGAGCTCGCGCCGGGGCGATTCGGACGCCAGTGCGTCGCGGTGGTGGTCATGCTTTCGCAAAGAAGCCTCGCGATTATTATTATCGGATGCCGAAAAAGGCGATTCGCAAGGCAATGCGGATGGCATTGCTCAGCAAGTTTCAGGATTCACAGGCGGTGATGCTGAACAGCTGGCAGTGTTCTGAACCGAAGACAAAGACAGTTGCAAAGTTTCTGGATGCTGTAGGTCTGGCTGGTCAGTCAGTGTTGTTGACCACCGAGGGTCTCAACACAAATGTCTGGAAGTCGGCTCGCAATATTAAGGGTGTCGTGATTCTCCCGGGCTCCGACCTGAACGCATACACGTTGTTGCGCCAGCGTCATCTGGTAATCACAGTTGCTGAGATGGATCGACTTCTTGGTCGTAATGCGTAGCGAGTTGTTGGCAGGTCGAGTTCAGGTTTGGGTGATTCAATGAGTTCATTTGTAGTTAGTGGTGTCACTCTTGCAGCGCATCAGGTCATTCGTCGACCGTTGGTGACGGAAAAGGGCACGCATCTTTCTGAAAAGCTCAATGCATACTCATTTGAGGTGCATCCGCTTGCGACCAAGACAGACATTAAGGCTGCCGTACAGCAGCTTTGGGATGTCCGCGTGGTGGCTGTTCGGACGCAGACTCGGGTAGGCAAGCCCCGCCGTCACAAAATGGTGGTCGGACATACGAAATCGTGGAAAAAAGCAGTGGTCAAGCTGCACGACGAAGATCGAATAGCGTTCTTCTAGGATTGGCGTCGAGGTCTGAAAGATTTTTGTCGTGTGGATGTGAGTGGGTGTCATGGGGATTCGATTTTACAAACCAGTTACGCCAGGTCGCCGTGGTGCTTCGGTCAGTGATTTTGCAGAAATCACTGACAAGAAGAAACGCCCGGAAAAAGAGTTGACGATTCGCGCTAAGAAAAAGGGCGGTCGTAACAACCAGGGAAAGATCACGGCACTGCATCGCGGCGGCGGTCACAAACGTCTGTATCGCAAGATTGACTTCAAGCGAGACAAGGACGGTGTTCGTGGTACCGTGACACACATTGAATACGATCCGAATCGCAGCAGTCGCATTGCTTTGGTGCAGTACGCGGACGGTGAGAAACGTTATATTCTGGCACCCGAAGGATTGAAGGCCGGAATGGTTGTCGAGAGCGGCCAGAATCTTGAGCCGAACATCGGCAATTGCATGCTGCTCGGTTCGATTCCTGCCGGTACCAGGGTTCACAATATTGAAATGCAGCCGGGCCGTGGAGGTCAGTTGTGTCGCAGTGCTGGCGTCGGAGCGACTTTGAATGCTCGCGAAGGTCGCTGGGCGCAAGTGACATTACCGAGTGGTGAAGTCCGTCGATTGCCTGGCTCCTGCCGCGCGACGGTTGGGGTAATCGGAAATTCAGAACATAGCAGCATTGTGATCGGCAAGGCTGGTCGTAATCGCTGGAAGGGCATTCGTCCCCGAGTTCGTGGTACGGCCATGAATCCGACCGCGCATCCGATGGGTGGCGGTGAAGGTCGAAATTCAGGTGGCCGTCATCCTTGTAGTCCTACGGGGAAGCTGGCCAAAGGTGGACGCACGAGAAATCGGAAGAAAGCGTCGGCCAAGGCCATCATTCGGCGTCGGCGTTCAGTGCGTTATGGTGAGGTCAAGTTGTAAGGTTTTTGGAAGGGTGTTTGAATGGGTCGCTCGTTGAAAAAGGGTCCTTTTGTTGACCCTCGTCTGCTGGAGAAAGTTGAAAAGCTGAATTCAGCCGGGCGCAAGGAGCCAGTGAAGACCTGGGCTCGTCGTTGTACGATTTCACCAGAATTCGTTGGTCACACATTCCTTGTTCACAATGGTCGCATGCACATGAGTGTGTACGTGACAGAAGATATGGTTGGGCATAAATTAGGCGAATTTTCAGCCACCCGGACCTTTCGTGGGCACGGTTCAAAAGGTAAGAAGTAGTTATGGCGTCAGTACGTGCCTCACATCAGTTTGCAAGAATTTCGCCTACAAAGGTTCGTCCGTTCGCGGACATGATCCGTGGGATGTCTGCGGAGCAGGGTTTGAGTGCGCTGGCGTACGAACCGAACCGCGGTGCACGGTTTATTGAGCGTGTTCTGAAAAGCGCGATCGCAAATGCGGAGGACCGCGGCGTTCGCAATCCGGATCGGTTAAAGATCTCCGAGGCGCGGGTGGATGGCGGTCCGATGTTCAAACGTGTTCACGCTCGAGCGCGCGGCATGGCGAATTTGATTCGTCGCCGTACGGCTCACATTCATGTGGCGGTGGACGCTCCGGAATTGGGTATTTCGTAAACGGTTTGCTTGAAGCAAGGTTCGTGTTATGGGTCAGAAAGTCAGGCCAACCGGGTTTCGTGTCGGAGTCATGGAGACTTGGCGCAGCCGCTGGTATGCATCAAAGCGTGAATTTGGTGATCTGCTCCTGGAGGATCAGAAGATCCGAAAATTCGTGGCGACAAAGTATGCGTTTGCAGAAATTGCGCGGGTTGAAATTGAGCGGACAAGGGATCAGGTTGTGGTCCATATGCACACGGCTCGCCCAGGCGTGATTATCGGGCGGAAGGGCCAGGAAGTCGATAAGCTCAAAGCAGAGCTCGAAGATCTGACCGGTCGCCGGATGGATGTGAAAATCGTTGAGATCACAAATCCGAATCGCAACGCCAAACTGGTAGCGATGAAGATTGCCCAGCAGTTGCAGAAGCGAGGAAGTTTCCGTCGTGCCATCAAGAAGACGCTTGATGAAGTAATGAGTTCTGGTGTTTATGGTGTAAAGATTCAGATGTCGGGGCGTTTGGGCGGTGCCGAAATGTCGCGTCAGGAAAAGGCGAGTCGAGGATCGATTCCCTTATCGACTCTTCGGCGTCATATCGACTACGGTTTGGCCGAGTCGGCGACGACGATGGGGATTATTGGTGTGAAGGTGTGGATTGATCTGGGTGACTATTCGAACGAGGAGACTGCAGATGGCGCTAATGCCAAAGCGGGTCAAGCATCGAAAAAGCCAAAGAGGACGTATAAGAGGTAACGCGACCCGTGGGAATACTGTGGTCTTTGGTGAGTGGGCATTGCAGTCAGTGGATCCAGGTCATATTACTGGTCAAACGATTGAAGCCTGTCGAATCGCAGCCACACAGTATGTTCGAGGCGAAGGTCGAGTCTACATCCGTATATTTCCTCAGAAGCCGGTGACTGCAAGACCATTGGAAACCCGTATGGGTAAGGGAAAAGGCGAGCCGGATCGTTGGGTGGCGGTTGTTAAACCCGGTACGGTTCTGTTCGAGTTGAAGGGCGTGACGCATGATACAGCAAGAAGTTGTTTTCAGCGTGTGGCTCACAAACTGCCGGTTCGGGTACGTCTGGTCGGACGTCGCCCTGAGATCTGATGAGTGTTCATGGTGAGTGTTGAAGGTGCAGGGAAATGTCCAAAGCAAGCGCTGTTCGTGAAATGTCGGAAGAGCAACTTGAGCACGAGCTCCGGGAAACTCAGCAGTCTTTGTTCCGGCTGCGATTGCAGGCGGCCACAGAACGAAACGACGTCCCGAGCAACGTGAAGAAAATGCGTCGGAATATCGCCCGCATTCGTACAGTTCAGCGTGAACGTGAAATCGCTAAAGCCTGATTTTTGGTATGAGTTCAGATGAAGACGAAAAAAACAGTGGTCGGAGTTGTCGCTGGCTGTCAAGTAAAGACCCTGCGAGTTGAAATCGCCCGCCGAATGAAACATCCGAAATACGGAAAGATCATTCGCGGGAGAACAATTTGTCACGCGCACGATGAGGACGGAACAGCAAAGCTCGGCGATACCGTGGAAATCTCAGAGGCTCCACCGCGGTCGCGGTTGAAGCGCTGGGATCTGGTGCGGGTCGTCGCTGCCGCTGCGGTCATCGGCAATGTCGAATCGTCTGGCGTCTGAGGATTTGGTGCTGAGCCATAATGCTTCGGAAATCGGATATGTGTTAAAATCGTTATTCAGCGCTGTCGTCCGGGACGCAGTGATTTTGTGGGACACAGTCAGGATCGGGGTGTTGCGATGATTCAGATGCAAACAATGCTGGATGTGGCGGATAATTCCGGCGCGAAATCTGCCCGCTGCATCAAGGTGCTCGGTGGAAGTCGGCGCCGTTATGCCGGCTTGGGGGATATCGTGGTGGTGGCGGTTCAGAAAAGTCTTGCCGGCAGTGCGATCCGGAGTGGTTCAGTGGTTAAAGGTGTTGTGGTTCGCACCAAAAAGGCCGCGCGTCGATCGGACGGCTCTTATGTGAAATTCGACCGCAATGCGATTGTGATTATTGACAATGACGGCAACCCCAAGGGAACTCGTATTTTTGGAGCGGTAGCGCGTGAACTGCGAGACAAGCGATTTATGAAAATTGTCAGTCTCGCCAGCGAAGTCGTTTAGTTGCGTGGTTGTCTGGTTCTGAATTGATTGCTGTTTTTGAAGAGTTGATAAGATGGCTCGGTTGCTCGAAGATTACAACACACGGATTGTTCCGGAACTCAAGCAGTTGCTGGGGCGAAAGAACAGCCATGCGATTCCAAAACTGCAGAAAATCGTTGTCAGCATGGGTGTGGGTGAAGCGGTGAACGACCGCAAGCGTCTCGACCAGGCTGCTGATCAATTGACACAGCTGGCTGGCCAGAAAGCCCAGATCTGCAAGGCGAAGAAATCTGTTGCAGGATTTCGCCTGCGGGAAGGTCAGCCGATCGGATGTCGCGTCACTCTGCGTGGCCAGAGGATGTACGATTTTCTGGATCGACTGATTACACTCGTGCTTCCCCGGGTACGTGACTTTCGGGGGGTCAGTCCGAAGGGCTTCGATGGTCGCGGAAATTACAACTACGGATTGAATGAACAAATGGTGTTCCCTGAGATTGATCCGGAAACAGTGACAAACACTCAGGGAATGAATATTACTTTCGTGACAACGGCAGCAACAGACAACGAAGGCAGGGCTCTGCTGAGTGCGTTCGGAATGCCGTTCTTTAAAGTTGAAGAATCACTCACCGCTAATTGAGATTTTGGATCCGGAAACAGTCAATGGCCAGCAAAGCGAAAATTGAAAAAGCGAATCGGACGCCGAAGTTCAGCAGCCGCATCGAACATCGTTGCGGGCTTTGTGGACGCCCTCGGGCCGTGTACCGGAAGTTTAAAGTCTGCCGCATCTGTTTTCGTGACTTGGCTCTGGACGGCTTGATCCCTGGCGTAAAAAAAGCCAGCTGGTAGAACATAGGAATAGTGCTGATATGATGACTGACCCAATAGCCGATCTGCTGACTCGAATCCGCAATGGAGTGCGAGTGGAACGTCCGTTCGTAGACGTGCCTCTTTCGAAAATCAAGATCCATATTGTCGAAGCGTTGACGCGGGAAGGTTTCGTCTGGGACCATGAAGTGGTCGAAGGCGATGTGTGCCGGATGTTGCGGGTCAATCTGAAGTATGGTCCGAACGGCGAACATGTGATCCAGCATATTGAGCGAGTGTCAAAGCCGGGTTGCCGTGTTTACGTGGGTGTTGGCGAAATGAAGCCGGTTCGCCAGGGGACTGGGATCTCGGTATTGTCAACGTCGAAGGGCGTACTGAGTAATCGCGAGGCTCACAAGCAGGGCGTTGGCGGCGAATTGGTCTGTCAGGTCTGGTAGGACCAGTTTGGTCAGCGGCGTGTTTGATTATCTGTTGTGTCTGGATGGGTACTGAGTCATGTCTCGAATTGGTAAAAAACCCGTTGCGATTCCGGCGGGAGTGAAGGTAGAGGTTTCCAGTACGCGGATTTCCGCCAAGGGGCCGGCAGGCGAATTGAGTGTGGTGTTCCACCCGACTATGTTGATTGCTGTCGTCGGAAGCGATGTGATTGTGAGTCGTCCGGACGACAAGCGCAGCAGCCGTGCATTACATGGATTGACGCGCAGCCTGATTCAGAACATGGTGACGGGTGTTGTGAAGCCGTTCGAAAAGAAGCTGGAGATCATTGGTGTGGGTTACAATGCAAATCTGGTCGGCACGAAGCTGACTCTGCAGGTTGGATTTGCAAACAAGATCGTGCTGGAAGTACCGGTGGGCGTGAAATGTGAATTGCCGGACGCGACGCATGTGATTGTGAAAAGCTCCGATCGTCAGGCGTGTGGTCAGTTTGCGGCAAATATTCGTGCCGTGCGTCCCCCGGAACCTTACAAAGGCAAGGGCATCCGTTATCAGGATGAATTTGTTCGGCGTAAATCTGGTAAGGCGTTCGGGTCTAAGTAATTATTTCCTGTCTGTTGATATTGGGTTCAGCAATGGGTGTTCGTTCTCGACTGGCAAAACAACATCAGCGACGTGAGTACCGCGTACGGAATCGAGTGGTTCGCGACGCGCATGGGCGTCCGCGCCTGTCCGTGTTCCGCAGCAATCGCCACATGTACGCGCAGATTATCGACGATTCCGCAGGCAAGACACTGGTGGCAGCCAGTACTGTGGATCGTGAAGTTGCCGGGCCGGGTGGCGTCGGCAGTGATGCAGAATCTGCTGGCAAGGTGGGCAGACTGATTGCCGAGCGAGCAGGAAAACTGGGGATCTCTCAGGTGGTTTTTGACCGGGGTTCATTTCGCTATCATGGTCGGATCGCCGCTCTGGCAGATGCTGCCCGTGAAGCGGGTCTGGATTTTTAATTCGTTTTTTGTGCCTGAGGTGATCGGTGTCCAGTTCAGACAACAGAAGTGATTCTGGCGAGCGCGTGATTCAGATTCGGCGTTGCGCCTGCGTCGTTAAGGGTGGAAGACGTTTCAGCTTTGCAGCTCTTGTGGTCACAGGAGACAGCAATGGGCGCGTGGGTTATGGATACGGCAAGGCGATCGAAGTACCGCTGGCTGTTGAAAAAGCAACGAAGCAGTCGAATCGTACGCAGATGTCAGTGCCAATAGTTGGGACCACCATTCCGCATCAAGTGCTGGGCGAGTACCGGGCCTCCAAGGTTCTGTTATTGCCTGCAAAGCCAGGTACAGGGGTGATCGCCGGGCATTGCGTTCGATCGGTTTTGGAGGCAGCTGGAGTTACGGACATTCTGACAAAGGCCTATGGGTCAACAAATCCGTTGAATCTTGTGAAGGCCACACTCGACGCGCTGAAGAAGTTGCGGACACGAGAACAGATCGAACGATTGCGAGGGGTGTCGCTGTGATTTTGAATGATGTGCATGTCGGTATTCAGCGTCAAAAAGCGCGAAAGCGTATTGGTCGCGGTTCGGGGTCCGGTCACGGGAAGACCTCGGGTCGTGGGCATAAGGGTTTCTTCAGTCGTTCAGGTTCTTCTCGTCGCCGTGGGTTTCACGGCGGGCAGAAACCACTTTTTCGACGTGTGGCAAAGCGTGGTTTCAATAATAAGTGTTTTGCGCTGGATGTTGCGGTTGTCAACGTCGGAGAGTTGAATGACTCATTTGAAACAGGGGCCGAGATTACTCCGGCACTGCTGTTGGAGAAGGGTCTGATTCGCACGAAGTTTGATGAGCTCAAAGTGCTTGGTGATGGTCAATTGTCCAAGAATTTTCGAATCAGTGCACACCGTTTTTCGGCGTCTGCTGAGCAGAAGATTTTGGCGGTCGGAGGTTCGTTCGAACGCATTCCGACCGGGGCTGTTTAGGATATGCCTGCGATGGATTCATTGCGAGGAGGAGATGCAGGTTGCTTGCTAAACTTCTAACTGTTTTTCGTGTACCGGAACTGCGCCGGAAGATCATTCTGACCGTTGTGCTGCTTGCAGTTTATCGGTTGGGGTTCCACATCACGCTGCCTTTCATTGATCATGAGACGGTCGGGCAGGCAGTGAATAATGCCGCCAGCGGCAAAGGTGGTCTTGGTGGGCTCTTGCAGGTCGTGTCAGTCTTTTCCGCATCCGATCTGCAGAATGGATCTGTGTTCGGGCTTGGAATTATGCCGTACATTACGGCATCGATTGTCTTTCAGTTGTTAGCGACGGTTTATCCACCTCTGGAGCAGCTTCAGAAGGAAGGTGAATCCGGACGGCGACGTTTGAATGAATACACTCGTTACGCGACTGTTGTCGTTTGCCTGCTGCAGAGTTTTTTCCTGTTGCGGACGATGTCTGCCGGCGGCTCGGGGCAGGCGGTGATTCTCACTGGGTATGACGGATTCCACTGGCTCCTGTTTGGCACACTCGTGATGACCGCCGGGACGGTGTTCCTGATGTGGATCGGCGAGCAGATTGATGCATATGGAATTGGAAATGGGATCAGCCTGCTGATCATGGCAGGGATTCTCGCGAGGATGCCCGACATTGTTTCGACTTGGGTCAATGGAATTGCTGACGGCGGTGTTCAGATCGGTACACAATTTGGTATTGAGAAGCTCTTGGTAATGGCGTTCGTGTTTGTGACTGTGATCGCAGTGGTCGTGTTTATCACGCAGGGGCAAAGAAGAATCCCGATTCAGAGTGCGAAGCACGTGCGTGGACGTCGTGTGATGGGCGGGAATCGTCAGTGGTTGCCGTTACGTGTGAATCAATCGGGCGTGATG
The DNA here is from genome assembly GCA_945861465.1 of Candidatus Kuenenia stuttgartensis. GTDB lineage: Bacteria > Planctomycetota > Planctomycetia > Planctomycetales > Planctomycetaceae > SXXK01. The sequence continues at coordinate 43,027 of CAMAVB010000008.1, read as the reverse complement.
CCAATTATTTTCTCATCAAGCTTACTGATGATCCCGTTTTTTGTGTTCAGCCAGTTGGGTCGCGCTTTTATGGGCCAGGAAGGCAGCCGGTGGGCAGAAGGGCTGGCCTATATTGGTGATTGTTTTTCGCCGGGGCAGGGATTTGTTTACAGCCTGGGCTATATCATCCTGATTTACTTCTTTTGCTACTTCTGGACGGCGATCACTTTCAATCCGAAGGATATGGCTGAGAACCTGAAAGACAACGGAAGTTTCATTCCTGGGTATCGACCTGGGGGGCGGACTGCAGCTCATCTGGAGCAGGTGATGTTGAGAATTACTTATGTCGGGGCCGCATTTTTGGCTGTCGTGGCGGTGATTCCCACAGTGATCTCAAATACGATTACGAATGACTTTGTTACTGCGAGTTTCTTCGGTGGTACAGGTCTGTTGATTATTGTTTCAGTGGCTTTGGATCTTGTCCAAAAGATCGATTCTCATCTGGTGATGCGGAATTATCCGGGTCTGCTTGATTCCGATAAGTAAAAGTTCTGCTCAGTTGGTATCAGAATCAACCCAAAGGTGTTACGATGAAAGTTCGGTCAAGCGTTAAGCGGATCTGTGATCATTGCAAGCTCGTGCGTCGTCGCGGGCGTATTTTCGTGATTTGTTCGTCAAACCCACGGCACAAACAGCGTCAGGGCTGAGTGAGTAGTTGGTTAGCGGCTGTTTGTTTCGGAGTCTTTAGATGCCACGTATTCTGGGTGTTGACATCCCGAATAATAAGTCAACGTATATTTCGTTGACGTACCTCTACGGTATTGGTCCATTCCTTTCAGTTCAGATTTGCTATGAACTGGGGATTGATCCTCATGTTCGCGCTGGTGAGTTGACGGAAGACGAAGTCAGCCGGATCACAAATCACCTTGACAAGAACTACACAGTCGAAGGTCCGTTGCGACGTAAAGTGCAGCAGGAAATCGGCCGGTTGAGAGAGATCCAGTGTTATCGTGGAGTTCGCCATCGCAAAGGGTTGCCTGTGCGAGGTCAGCGAACGAAGACGAACGCGCGGACCAGGAAGGGAAGAAAAAAGACGGTGGCCGGAAAGAAGGGCGTGAAGGATGCGAAGCGTTAGTTAAGCTAAGCCGGCGGATTAAATTTTTGCATTTGGTGTTTTCTGGTTCAGTGAGAGAGTTGCGTGGCTAAAGTCAAAAAGAAAAAGATTCGCCGTAATGTCAACAAGGGCATCGTCTACATTAAGGCGACTTTTAACAATACGATTGTGACGATGACGGATGCGACCGGCGACGTGATCTGTTGGGCGACCGCTGGAACAGTCGGTTTCAAAGGTTCTCGCAAGAGTACACCGTTCGCTGCACAGCGAGCGGCTGAAACGGTCGCCGAAAAGGCTGCCAAGGTTGGCGTACGTGAACTGGAAATTCGGGTGAAAGGACCAGGCGCGGGGCGTGAAAGTGCAATCACGGGGCTGCAGGCGTCCGGCATGTCAATCAAGTCGATCGAAGATATCACTCCGTTGCCGCACAATGGTTGTCGGCCACCGAAGCGCCGCCGAGTGTAAGCTCGGCTGGATCGCTTTTTTGTTTTGATCGAAATCCTGGTGGGGGCGGAAATGAGAATTCGTTGGCGTGGGCTTGAGTTGCCAAGTCGAGTGGCAGTTGATCGTGATACACGGACTGGGACATATGGGAAATTTGTGGCGGAACCTTTTGAACGAGGTTTCGGGGCCACGATCGGAAATAGTCTGCGTCGGATTCTGCTTTCCAGCCTTGAGGGCTCCGCAGTAACCCGCGCAAGAATTCAGGGCGTTCAGCATGAATTTACGACAATTCCTGGTGTGGTCGAGGACGTCACGGACATTTGTCTCAATCTGAAATCATTGGTGATCAAGAATCATAGTTCATCCAGCAAGACACTAAGAATCGAGAAGAATTCGCGGGGTGTTGTGACGGGTGCTGACGTGATTTGTGATGATCAGGTTGAAGTCATTAACCGCGATCTGGTGATTGCGACAATGACTGACGATGTGCCGTTTCATATTGAAATGACAGTTGAGAATGGTCGTGGATATGTGGCTGCTACTGAGCAGTATCAGCACGAACCAGAAGTCGGGATCATCCCGCTGGATGCGGCGTTCTCGCCGGTCACCCGGGTGCGGCATCACATTGAGGAAACGCGAGTTGGTCAGCGTACGAACTTCGACAAGTTGAACCTTGAACTCTGGACAAACGGAACCATAACTCCTGAAATGGCGTTGGTGGAAGCGGCGAAGATCCTACGTAAACATCTGAACTGTTTCATTACCTTCCGTGAGCCAGGACCCGAGTCCGGGCCGGAGGGCGGTCTGCGTGGAATGATGGAAGCCACGGGCTATTCACCGGTTGATATGGAACTGGAAGAGAAGCTGAACAAGAGTCTGGCGGAATTGAATCTTTCAGTTCGAGCCACGAACTGCCTCGAATCGGTTGGTATAAATACCGTCCGGGACTTGGTGGTCCGCACAGAAGACGAATTGCTGCAGGTTCGAAACTTTGGCGAGACGACTCTGGACGAAGTTCGTGAACGTCTGGGTGGAATTGATTTGCGGCTGGGAATGCGGTTGCCGAATCAGCAATTAAAGTGATGGATGATTATGTCGGTTCGAGGCGGCTCGAACGAGATTCAAATTGGCGTTTATAGTGAGTAAGTGTCTGACATGAGACACCGTGTTGCTGGTCGAAAACTGGGTCGAAACGCTTCGCATCGCAAAGCGATGTTTCGCAATATGGCTACGAGCCTCATTGGGACTGTGCGCATCGAAAAAGGTGTCAAAGGGCAGCCGAAGGTGGCCGGACGGATCGTCACGACTGTCCCGAAGGCAAAGGAACTTCGACCAATCGTTGAAAAGCTGGTCACGATGGCTCGTAAGGCACTGAAGATCTCCGAAGCTGCGGCCCAATATGGGACGACGGCTGAACGAGGTTCTGATGCCTGGAATGAATGGCGTCAATCGGAACAAGGCAAGAACTGGGTCAACTCAAACGCCGCAGCTTTGGCATTGCGTCGCCGGGCGTTTTCAGAGCTTCGCGATACCAATGCCGTGGATATTCTCTTCGACGATCTGGCGAAACGCTTCGCGGACCGGGATGGTGGTTACACTCGTATTGTTCGGCTGGCGGCTGTTCGCCTTGGCGATGCGGGGCAACAGGCAATCATTGAATTTGTGGGCGTACGTGATCGAGTGAAGTCTCGCAAGCGGACGGGGCCTGTCGTAGAAGCTGCTGCTGTAACATAAGCGATACACGCGATATTCTGAAAATCCAAAACCCCTGGTTCCGGACGAGCCAGGGTTTTTTCTTGCGCGACTCATCAGTCGCCTGCCACAACCTGTGGGCTATGCTGGCGAGGCCAGGATTGCAAGACTGTGGCGAAGGTTGCTGAGGACGTTTGGCAAATAGAATGTCTGCGTGTGAAGAGGTTCATCGGGCATAAAGTTGGGCAGGCTGTGAGCGTACTGCGAAAGGTCTTGCGGAGAGATCGACCAGCCTTCGACTGTCGCCCAGCCGAAGACGACAGTGACGTCACGACCTTCGCGGAGCATGGTGAGCCAACGGGTATATTCGTCTGAGAAATCAAATGGCAGAAACAACTGCTGGCCATCTTTCAGGTCGGAGAGCAGCCGAATCCATTCGCCGACAAGTTGCATCGTGCCTATGACCGGGCGAAAGTCATCGTTCTCGCTGTTCGGATGCAGCCCGAGATAATAACTTTCCCCCGCGCGGGATTCGCTTCCGACATGCACCTCGATCTGATTGTCGGCGTTGAGACTGACTGATACGTTTCGCATGGATTGATCCGGGGGGCTTGTCTGGGAATTCCAACGGGTGGAATTCAGGTGGAGTTCTGAAATCTACAACCACAAATTTTCTGTCATTCTAATCAGGAAACGATTATGGTACGTGTTTTGTGTACGGCATTGAATGCTGAAAGCGGCCCCCATTTCAAACTCCTGACAGATGCCGGACATGAATGTCTGGTTCCGGATCGTTTGCTGGACCTATGGAACAACGAAATCCTGACAAAGGTGATCAGAGGGTTTGACGCGATCATTGCAGGATCAGAGCCCTATCCTGTTTCAGTCATCGCCGCCAGTCCGCAGCTCCGCGTGTTGGCTCGAGCTGGAGTAGGATTTGATGCCATCAACCTCCAGGCCTGTGACGAACACAAGATCGTCGTGGCAACAACGCCGGGTGTGAATCATCATGCAGTGGCCGAACATGCGATTGCGATGTTGATGGCGATTGGTCGAGGATTCCCGGCACTGGATCAGGAAGTACGACGCGGCGAATGGAATCGCATTCCGTTGCCGCGTATTTCTGAATGCACTCTCGGTCTGGTGGGACTCGGGCGCATCGGTCAGGCCACCGCAACGCGCGCGATTGGACTGGGCATGAAGGTGCTGGGTTACGATCCGTATCCGCCTGCAGATTTTGTGAAACAGCACGGGATCATAATGGTGTCACGGGAAGATTTGCTGGCGAAGTCCGATTTCGTCTCATTGCATTCCCCGATGACACCAGCGACGAAACATCTGATCAATGACAAATCCATCGCGACCATGAAGGACGGTGCCGTAGTGATCAACACGGCTCGCGGGGCGTTGATTGATGAACCGGCTTTGATTCGGGCACTGAAGTCAGGCAAGCTTCGCGCAGCCGGGCTGGATGTGTTCGAGGTTGAGCCGCTGCCAGCCGACAGTCCGCTCATTTCGATGCCGAATGTGCTGTTGAGCGGCCATGTCGCGGGTATGGACAACGAATCGCACGAAGGCACATGGGCTCTGGGAGCGAACATTATCATTCGTCTGCATCGCGGCGAATGGCCTGCGGAATGCATTCAAAATTTAAAAGGCGTGACCGGCTGGAAGTGGTAATGCCCCAGGACAGCAGTTCATGGACTTTTGCCGGGATTGGTGTCAATCAGTCGTGCGAGGATCACATTTTCCAGACGGGCCTCTGCGATCACTGTGGCTCCGGGAGGCACGACACGCAGTTCCGGTCGCAGATCGGCCAGTCGATGAATCAGCAGCAGTAATCCCTCCTGCCGGGCGGGATCATATTCATACGGCACCAGACGGATGTTTCGCTGCTGCACGATCGGCACAAGTGACATGATGTCCTGCAATTGAAACTGGTGGCTGACCGGCGCAACGAACACCGTTGAGTTCTCGGGAACCTGTTCCCAGAAGCTGCTGTTCAGACCATCGGACCAATAACTGGACTCCATTCCCATCCAGGCCGCCCCGTTGCTGCCGCCTGCCAGCGGGCCGTATTGGGAAATGGCGTACGGCGAAAAGATCGGTGAGCCGAACGGTTGTAGTGCGAGCAGACCCAGCACAGCCGCTTGCCAGTGTACGATCGTGCGTGGGAGCGGTGAACGCGACGGCTCGTTCGTGCCCTGCTTCCTGTCGTCGAATCGGCAAAACTCCCGACCAGCCAGAACGATGATCGCTGGCATCACAATAAGGAATAATCGATTGCCATCGTAGACAGGAGTTCCGGGTAACGCGAACACGATGAGTGGAACGGCGATGCTCAGCGCCAACAATTGATCAATCGAATCCGGTCGCGTTCGCCTGAACCTTGCGAGCAAACACAGCAGCGTGCCAACGGGCAGCGCGAAGAGAGTCATGACAAACGGATAATGCCACGGCACCTGCTTGTCGGCAAAGCGTTCTCCGAAATACCAGCAATACAGCGTCGGGCGATCTGATGTGCGACCAAGATACTGCTGCAGGTGGTGAATCGGATCCAGCCAAAGCCACGGCCAGGCCAACAGGAACATGCCGCCGCCGCAAATTGTCCAGCACACGAGCGGTCGCAGGCTCTGCCAGCGAAACTGCCACACAGCCCACAGGAAGACAATCGGTGGCAACAGAACTCCCTGCACCTTGGTCAGCAGCAGCAGTCCCCAGAATACACCGGAAATGCAAGCGCGCAGCGTCGACGGTGGGCGAGCATCGGTCCACCACGCCAGGAGCGGCAACATCGCCGCGATCCATGCCAGATTCGTCGCTGATTCCAATGCGGCAAGTCGTGCATGTCCAATCAAACCAGGCGTGCTGATCATCAGAATTGCGACGCACACTGCACACGCCCAGCCATATCGTCGCTGGCAGAATTCGGTCAGCAACAGAACCATCATCGCAAAGGCAAAGCAGGATCCCAGTCTGGCGGCAGGAACGTTGTAGCTCGTCGATTCCGATCCGGGGATACACCAGGACGTCAAATAATGCGAGACTCCCAGCACCACGCGGCCCATTGGCGGATGGTCGGGAAGATATTCCGGTGAACCGAAAACTTCCTGAGCTCCGGACGGCGAAAAAATCAGCGGCCCATGTTGTACCAATGCATCCACAAGATACGCACCCTGCTGGATGTTGAAGGATTCATCGATTGTCAGGCCCGGGCCACGCAGCCGACCTTCGACAGTGCCATGATCCACCAGCATCGACGACAGGAGCAACGCCGTGAAGAATGAGACAATGGAAATCCAGGAGAGGCGAAGCATGTTGATCTTTTATTGCAACCCGGCGAGCGGTCGGGCGTCAGCCCACCGGTACAAGACGCTGCCGTCTGAGATTCGTGTACGTCATTTCACCTGCAAAACGATCCGTGAAATCAGGTTGAAAGACAAATCCGGCAAGATTGGAATTTAGACGATCTTTCAATCCCCGCCCGCAGCAGAATCCAGGCTGACGATGACTATTGCGAGAGTGCCTGCAAATCCGTGGACTCCCCGGTCTTGATAGTCACATACAACTTCGCTGCTTCTTCAGCAGTGGCCGGCAGCTCCTGTTCTGCCGGAATGGACATTAGCTGCTGTGCCGAAACAAAATGAGCGGAGTGCTGCCCGATGACTTCTACTCTTGTGCCCGTCACGACGATGGCTGTGCCTTCGTCGATGCCAACGCCCACCATCTTTGGATGACGTCGGATCACGGGCAGCAGATCCGGAAGTCGATCCCGTTGCGAGAAATGCTGATCAATCGCCATCCCTGGGAGAAACGCAAACCCACGTTCATAGCCTTCGGCCATCATGACCGAATTTCCCTGTGGATGTCCTCGAACGAGGAATTCCCCCTGAATCGTTGCGCCAGCCGAACTGCCACCGATGACTCCGCCCCGCCGCAGTACATCTCGAAACAATTCCATTGCCTCTGTCCCCTCGTACGCATCCACGAAGTTCCACTGCCGGCCGCCCCCGAACCAGATTCCCGTCGCTGCTTTGAGCGATGATTGGAATTCTTCACTTGCAACTTCCACTGGACCGCGTTGAGTCAAAACCGTAATGTTGGCGACGCTTTCTTTTTTTAGAAAGCCGGGGACCTTCGAACTCGCTTCCTCACGAGACACAGCAGTGGGCAGCACCACGATGTTTGCAGACTTTCCTCCAGCGAGTTCCACAAAGCGCTGGACGACGTCTTCCGTCATGGCCCCACCACCTACAATCACGAGCGATCCGGATCGCACTTCGGGACTGCCAGATTGAGGTTCACCAGGATCAACTCGTGATGCCCGCTGACGGGCGGCACGCCGAAGCTGAGTCAGATCCGCAGCCTCGCCTGCAGCTAACCGAAGCACTTCGGCGTCTCGATAGTCTGTCTTCGCAAGTACAATCGATGCGCTGTCGCTCCCTGTGACACGCATGTGACGACCCTGGATGAACACAGCCGTCCCTTCATCAATCCCGACTCCCAAACACTCCACATGCATTTCGACAGCGATCTGCAATCGCGCAAGACGGTTTCGATTGGTGAAGTGCTGATCCACAATCGCGCCTTGCAACAGATCCCATCCTTCGGACATCTCCGGCTGCTCATTCCCGGACGCAATCATGACCTTTGACATAATGGCCGCGCCGGCCGACGTACCGCCGACCGTACCGCCTCGCTGCAGCAGTCTCTGCAACGCTCCCTCAACTCCGGACTTCGCGAAAGTCGTGGCAAGTCTCGATTGCTGCCCACCGCAGATCCAGACAGCTGATGCGGCATCAATCGCTGCGACCGTCATCAAACCGCGTTCACTTTCCGTCAGCGACGAATCGACAACAACGACGTGGGAAATTCCGGACTCGGCCAGCCACTTCGTCGATGAATCGGCTGCTTCCTTCGGATTGGATGCCGCTTCAGCGATCACCACCAACGATCCCTCGCCGCGCAGGGATTCTTTGAGTGCGATCAGGACGTCGTCCGGAACGGAACCGCCACCAACTATGATCAGCGTCCCGGGCCACCCATCGGCTGCCAGCATCGGACCGTCGGCACCGACTGCTAACCCAGGACCGATGAAAAGCATGGCGATTGTTCGAAGGAGCACGGATGCTGTCACGAGAAGAATCCTGAAAAAAACGCGCGTTTGATCGAAGCACCTGAGCAGAATACACTTCTCCGCATGAATACGACACCCCTCAATCAGTGGCATCACGCACATCATGGTCGAATGGTCGATTTTGCAGGCTGGGAAATGCCCGTCCAGTACTCGTCGATCGTCGAGGAACACACGACCGTGCGAACCGCTGTCGGACTGTTTGACATCTCACACATGGGACGGCTGCAGTTTCGCGGCGATTCCAGTCAGGCATTCCTGAACGGTGTGTTAACCAACGACACGGCAAAACTCCAGGTCGGCGACGTTCGATACTCCCTGATCTGCGGCAAAGACGGAGGAATCCTCGACGATGTGCTGGTTTATCGACTTCAGGACCGGTGGGAATTGGTCGTCAACGCATCTAACCGCGAAAAGATCGTCAACTGGCTGAGGCACTGCGCAGGCTTTGCCGCCGTTGATTTCAAAGACTGCACACTGACCACCGGCATGATTGCCGTGCAGGGACCACGGGCACTGAGGTTGATGAATGCAGCCGCCAAGCTCGATCTGGCATCAATGAAGTATTATTCGGCGATGGAAATGCAGTTCCTGGGAAGCACCGGAGTTGTTTCGCGCACAGGCTACACGGGTGAAGATGGCTTCGAACTTGTCATGCCATCGGCCGACGCGGAGCGAATGTGGCTGACGCTGCTCGAACATGGCGCGAACTACGGCATCGTACCGGCGGGTCTTGGCTGTCGCGATACACTTCGCATGGAATCAGCGATGCCATTGTATGGGCATGAATTGAATGAGACGATCGATCCGCTCACCGCGGGTCTCGAATTCGCCGTCAAATTCAACAAACCCGATTACCCCGGCAAGGCGGCACTGGAATCGATCAAAAGTCAGGGCCTGAAAATGGCTCGCGTCGGTCTGTTGCTCGAAGGTCGCCGCATTGCTCGTGAGGAATCGCCCGTTCAAATCAACGGGCAGGAAGTCGGCAAAATAACGTCCGGCACGTTTTCGCCGACGCTGCAGAAAGTCATTGCAATGGCCTATGTCCCGGTCGCTTCGTCTTCGTTGGGCACAGTCGTTCAGGTCAGCCTTCGAGGCACGCTGGTCCCTGCCACAATCGCTGCCCTGCCGTTCTACAAGCGCAATGCATCAACGTAGGATGGACATCCTTGTCCGTCCGTATGGATTCATGCTTCGCTGCCCGCCCGAATCACCTCTGAAATCAAGGTTCCGATGATTCCGATAGTTCGCTAAAATCCGCCCCTCACATACTTCTTTCCTGTCTCAGGTTTTTGACGATGACCGACCGAAATTACAGCGCATTTCAGCAAAAAGTCATTAAGCGATACTACGACAACAAAGACCAGATCGACGAACAGCGACTGAGCGAACTGGTCACGAATCTGTATCTGGCTCCACCCAAAAAGCAGGCCAAAATGTGGGAGTCGGCAGAAGAGCTGATGACTCGCATGAAGTTACCAGCGAGTCGCATCGCGCATGTGATGGAAACCAAAGACGCTGCGGTCCTGGCAAAAGTTGTGGAAGAACTCCAGAAGGGTGTCATTAAACGCGGCTGATTCGAGTCCTGCGTTGTGTAGGCCCAGCCTGCCGGGCTGGACTTCTTCTGTAGGTCCAGCCTGCCGGGCTGGACTTCGCGACTTGTCGCGACCTGCGACCAAAATCGTGTTGAATGAAAATAAACTGGGCGGCGTGTTGCCGACGCTCGTCCCCTGGCGTTTCGAGCGTCGCTCGAAAGTCCTTTCCGGCAGAAAGGACCTGCATGGAAATCAGTAAAGCATCATGGCAACTCGTCCACTCACCGTGCTTCAGGTTCTCCCCGCACTTGAAAGCGGTGGTGTGGAACGCGGTGTGCTCGAAGTGGCAGAGGCACTCGTCGCTGCCGGACATCGGTCACTGGTGATCTCCGGCGGCGGTCGGATGGTCGATGAACTGACAAATCGCGGTAGCGCGCACTTTGGCAGAGCGATCGGCACAAAATCGCCTCTGACATTGCAACACGTCTACTGGCTGCGACAGCTGATGATCGAACAGGGGGTCGATGTTGTCGATATTCATTCACGCCTGCCCGGCTGGATCACATGGCTGGCATGGAAAAGCCTGCCCGCCGCAAAACGCCCGGCGTTGATATCGACTGTACACGGCCTGCATTCTGTCGGATTCTACAGCAGCATCATGTGCCGCGGCGAACACGTTATTGTGGTCTCAGAAACTGTGCTGGAGCACGTGCGCCGGAATTACCGTTTCGTACCTGAGACGCGACTGCATCTGATTCATCGAGGCATTGATGGCGATGAATTCCCTCGCGGCTATCAACCCGATGACTCATGGAATTCCGAGTTCTCTCGACAGTTTCCCAGGACATGCGATCAACCGCTGCTGACGCTGGTCGGACGGCTCACGCGACTGAAGGGGCACGCAGATCTGCTGCATCTGCTGGCCCGCCTGAAAGATCGCGGGATTGCGGCGCACGGACTCATCGTCGGCGGCACGGATCCTCGGAAAGCGGCATATGCTGATGAAATGCAGGCGCTGGCGGCATCGTTGAATTTGTCAGACCGTGTGACATTCACCGGCCATCGATCGGACCTGAAACAAATCTACGCGATGTCATCGATCGTGCTCTCGTTGTCATCCACGCCCGAATCGTTTGGTCGCACGGTCGCAGAAGCCCTGTCGATCGGAACCCCCGTCGTCGGCTACAACCACGGCGGCGGCGCGGAAATTCTGGCGGCCCAGTTTCCAGCCGGTGCGGTTGAAATCGGCAATCTTGAGACCCTGACTGAAACCGTGGCTTTGATTCTGGCCCGTAAACCACGCCCAGTCCCCGATCCCAACGTTTTCGAAAAAGAGACGATGCTGCGCAAGACACTGGACGTCTACGAAATGGTCGGTCAGAAGTCCTGCTGAATCCCGAAAGTCCGGGCAAAGAATGCCGTGGTGCCCGTCCCAGGTGTCCCCCCTTCACAGGTGTCCCCCTCGGATTCGCGACCAAGGAGTCACAAATCTAATGCCCTGCAATTCACGACGAAGGCGAATTGCCGCAGAGCGAACCTGCAGGCACGACTTTGTTTTTCGCATGCTCAGGAGTGTCGTCAAGTCGCAATTGAGCGACGAGAAACAGCCCGCCCCGTCAACATATTCGAGGAATCTCGCGCTCGGAATCAGTCTCTTGACAGTCGTCCGCCAAGTGCTGGTCTGATCGACATTCTGTTGGAGAGTTGTGAAAGTTGTGCTTGCAAAGGCCAAAAGTAAGGTAAGTTCGGTCCGCGCCACGTTCTCAACCGATGGAGACCAGGGACTTGCAGATCAGCGGCGAGTAGAATGCCGCCGCCGTGTGGAATATATTTCCGCTGTCGCTGGTGGCAGGAGGCGCGGAAGGATTCCCGCCGTAATTCCCCCCAGATCGACGCAAAAAAATATGTCATTCGGACCGGGACTCCGAAGTTCCGGTCGCGAGTCGAAACAAATCTGAACATCAATCTGTCGTTTGAATTGAAGTTATGCAAACGTTCAAAAAGCTGTTAGTTGCCAATCGGTCCGAAATTGCCATTCGAGTTTTTCGCAGCGCATCGGAACTCGGGATTCGGACGGTCGCGATCTATTCGCATGAAGACCGCTACGCGCTGCATCGGTTCAAGGCAGACGAAGCGTATCGCATCGGCAAGACAGGCGAGCCGATTCGGTCATATCTGGACATTCCCTCGATCATCGCACTGGCGAAACAGACTGAAGTGGATGCCATTCATCCCGGCTACGGATTCCTCTCAGAGCGACCGGAGTTTGCCACAGCGTGTGCCGAGGCCGGAATCAAGTTTGTCGGGCCGAGTGTCAAGTGCCTGGAATCGCTCGGCGACAAGACGGCGGCGCGAAACATTGCGATTTCCGCCGCCGTGCCGGTACTCGGTGGTACGGAACAGTCCATTGAATCGCTCGACGAAGCCCGGTCGAAAGCGACTGAGATTGGCTTCCCCGTGATGATCAAAGCGGCCAAAGGCGGCGGAGGTCGTGGGATGCGCGCGGTGATGAAGGTCGCCGATTTTGATCAGGCGTTTGAATCCGCTCGCAACGAAGCGAACACCGCGTTCGGCTGTGCCGATGTGTTCATTGAGAAGTTCATCAACCGCGCCAAGCACATCGAAGTCCAGTTGCTGGGCGACGAACATGGCAACCTCGTGCATCTGTTCGAACGCGACTGTTCGGTCCAGCGTCGTCATCAAAAAGTCGTCGAAATCGCCCCAGCGCCCAATCTGTCTCAAAGGCTGCGCGACGGCATTCTGGAAGCGGCAATAAACATCGGCAAAGCTGTCAATTACTCGTGCGCTGGCACGGTGGAATTCCTGGTGGATGTCGAAGCCGAGAAGTTCTACTTCATCGAAGTGAATCCTCGAATTCAGGTCGAACACACGGTGACCGAAGAGGTCACCAATATCGATATCGTCAAGTCACAGATTCTGGTCGCCCAGGGAATGAAACTGGCAGACGACGAAATCGGCCTCGGCGATCAGAAGAACGTGCAGCTCAACGGATTTTCGGTACAGTGTCGAGTCACGACGGAAGATCCGGCCAACAATTTTATGCCGGACTACGGTCGTGTGACTCACTACCGTTCATCGGGTGGCATGGGAATTCGTCTGGATGCCGGCAGCGCGTTTTCAGGGGCGGTCGTGAATCCGTTTTATGATTCGCTGCTGACCAAAGTGACGACTCGCGGTCGCAGATTTGTGGACGCCGTGCATCGCATGGAACGGACTCTGCGGGAATTCCGGATTCGTGGAGTGAAGACCAATATCCCTTTCCTCAGCAAGGTGGTGGCGCATTCGACGTTCATCGATGGTGACTGTACGACGCGATTCATTGATGAAACCCCCGAGCTGTTTCAATTCGATCATCGCAAGAACCGAGCGACCAAGCTGCTGTCGTATCTTGCCGAAACGATCGTCAACGGAAACAGTCTCGTGAAGGGTCGTCCCAAATCTCTCCGCCGCGAACCGGCGCTATCGCCCGGCGTGCCGAAAGGCGTCGATCCGCCGAAAGGAACCCGTGACAAGCTGAAGGAACTCGGAACCACCGGATTTGCGAAGTGGGTCCTGCAGCAGAAGCGACTGCTGATCACCGATACGACGTTTCGCGATGCCCATCAGTCGCTGCTCGCGACACGCATGAGAACGTTCGATCTGCTGGGCGTTTCAGATGCGTACGCTCATTACTGTTCCGAAATGTTCAGTCTGGAAATGTGGGGCGGGGCAACATTTGACACATCCATGCGATTCCTGAAGGAATGCCCATGGCAGCGCCTTGTGCTGATGCGCGAAAAAGTGCCCAACATTCTGTTTCAGATGCTGCTGCGATCGTCGAATGCGGTTGGCTATACGAACTATCCGGACAACATCGTCAAGGTGTTTGTGAAGGAAGCGGCCGATGCTGGTATCGACGTCTTTCGTGTCTTCGACTGCCTGAACTGGCTGCCGAACATGACGGTGGCGATGGATGCGATCGTCAATACTGGTGCTATCTGCGAAGCGGCGATCTGTTACACAGGCGACATCACAAATCCCAAACGTACCAAATACAACCTGAAGTATTACGTCGATCTGGCGAAGCAACTGGAAAAGATGGGCGCGCATTTTCTTGCGATCAAGGACATGGCGGGACTGTGTAAACCGGCGGCGGCGTCTCAGTTGATCCAGGCATTGAAGCAGGAAATCGGTATTCCGATTCACTTCCACACGCACGACACAGCGGGAATTCAGGCTGCGTCGATTCTGGAAGGCAGCAAGGTCGGGCTGGACATTGCTGACGCCGCGATGGCTCCGATGTCAGGCGGAACATCACAGGTGAATCTCAATACACTCGTCGAAATGCTGCGGTTCGGAGATCGCAATCCAGCACTCGATTCGGATCGCCTGGATTCGATCGCCGAATACTGGCGTGGAGCACGGGACTTTTATACACCGTTCGAAAGTGTGTCGCTGGCGGCAACGGCCGATTTATATCGCCATGAAATGCCAGGCGGGCAGTACACAAACCTCTTTGAGCAAGCCCGGGCCCTTGGACTGGCGGATCGCTGGCCGGATGCGTGCCGGATTTACGCGGAAGTGAATCAGCTGTTTGGTGACATCGTCAAAGTGACTCCGACGAGCAAGTCCGTGGGCGATATGGCGCTGTTCATGCTGGCGAACAATCTGACATGTGAAGACGTGCTGAACCCGGATCGCGACATTGCGTTTCCGGGCAGTGTCATTGATCTGATCGGCGGCGGCATGGGTCAGCCACCAGGCGGTTTCCCCGATGCGGTAAAAAAACGAGTGCTGCTGGGCAAGGAAGAATTCGTCGGACGTCCGGGGGAAACTCTGCCACCCGCCGACATGGATGCGGCCAGGAAATCGGTCGCCGAAATGGTGGAGGGCGAACCGTCAGGCCGCGACGTCATTTCATGGCTGCTGTACGGGCGTGTCTACGAAGAATTTGCCATGCATCAGGTGCAGTACTCCGACGTCAGCATTCTGCCCACACCGAACTTCTTTTTTGGCATGGAGCCTGGTGAAGAGATTTCCACTGACATCGAACCCGGTAAGACGCTTATCATCCGTTTTGTGTCGGTCAGTACTCCGCACGCTGATGGAACGCGGACCGTCTTTTTTGAACTCAACGGCCAGCCGCGGGAGATCACCGTGGCCGATCAGTCGGTCGAAGCCACAGCAGAAGCCAGTATCAAGGCCGACCCTGCGATCGCGGGCCAGATCGGTTCCACGATGCCTGGGATGGTCGTAACGGTGTCTGTCAAAGTCGGCGACCGCATCAAGAAAGGTCAAAAGCTGCTGACTCTGGAAGCCATGAAAATGGAGACCACGATCACCGCCGACCTCGACGGCAAAATCCGCGACGTCCTCGTCCAGCCAGGCCGACGCGTCGAGACCGGCGACCTGCTGGTAGTGATCGAACAGGAATAACCGTTTTTGGTCTGAACCGAATTTGGGTTTAGACGTGAGAGATGCCGCAGGCAAACCACTGCCCTCGTGATCTCAAACTCCCTGACTCGACCGGATTCTATACTCCGCGCGGCCAGGACTTAGCGACGTTTTGTTGAGTGCGCCGCAAGGCGCATCACCTGAGGAGGTCACTGCAACCAAGGCAACATGACTCGTTCACGGCAGTTTTTCAGGGGTTCTTGCTGACAGATGGATCGACACCGAGACGGATCAGATCGGCCAGTTCTCTGGTGGACAGCTTGGCTGCTGCGTCGGCACCTGACAGGACACCATCGACGAGATCGCGTTTCTCTTCATGCATTTTCAGAATCTGTTCCTCGATCGTGCCGCGCGCAATTATACGGTAGACCATGACGGGACGTGTCTGGCCAATGCGGTGGGCACGGTCTGTCGCCTGGTCTTCGACGGCGGGATTCCACCATGGATCCATGTGGATCACGTAGTCTGCGGCCGTGAGATTCAGCCCCGTGCCACCGGCCTTGAGCGAAATCAGAAATGCATCGCTCTCACCATTCTGAAACGCTTCGACGCGCTGCTGCCGCTGAGCGGGTGTCGTCTGGCCGTCAAGGTACTGATACGTGATGCCCGCCTTGTCGCAGGCTGCGCGGATCAGGGCCAGATGCGATGTGAACTGACTGAAGATCAGTGGTCGGTTGCCGCGTTCCTTCAATTGCTCAAGCTGCTCCATTAACACATCGAGCTTCGCGGATGAGCCTTTCCATGTGTCATCGACCAACCCGATGTGACACGACAACTGTCTCATGCGAGTCAGCATCTGCAGCACTTTGAACCGCTGGTCGTGCGACAGACTGTCATCTCCGATCTGATCGAGTTCGCTGACCGCCGCCAATCGCATCTGGTCGTAGCGCGTACGTTCCTCGGCGGACAGATCCACCATCAGATTTGTCTCCGTACGTTCCGGCAGATCCTTGAGAACCTCTGCCTTGGATCGTCGCAGGATAAACGGGGCAATTACGTGTGCCAGGGCTTCACGGCGGTCGCTGTTTCGATCTTTCTCGATCGGGGCTGCAAACCGTTTACGGAATTGTTCCCATGAACCCAGGACTCCCGGTGCCACCGTGTGGAAGATGCTCCACAGTTCGCCCAGATGATTTTCCATCGGCGTACCGGTGAGTGCGATTTTCCACTCGGCCTGAAACGTGCGAATCTGGGCGGCCGTCTTACTGTTGCTGTTCTTGATGTTCTGGGCTTCGTCCAGAATGAGCGTGCCCCACTTGATGTCTTTGAGCAGTTCGGCCTCACGTAGCGCCAGTCCGTAACTGCAGATCACGACATCGCCATCGCCGACGTGATTCTTCAGATCCATGCGATCGATATCGCGGAACACGATCGGCGTCAGCGAAGGTGTGAACCGTTCGCATTCGCGCTGCCAGTTGAAACCAAGTGACGTCGGTGCAATCACGAGCGTAGGACCGGATTCGACGCGGGTCAGCAGCATCGCCAGAGCCTGCACGGTTTTTCCGAGACCCATGTCGTCCGCCAGAATGCCGCCAATGCCCCAGTGAGACAGGCGGCACAACCAGCGAAATCCTTCCAGCTGATAATCTCGCAGATGCGCGTTGAGCCCGGCCGGCGGATCGTAAACCGTATCCGTGGCTTCGCGCAGTCGTTTGAGGCACTTGTCCCAGTGCTTGTCAGCATCGACCTGAATCCGAGCCGCTTCCAGTGCCGCCACGACCGGAATCGCTGACGCATCCAACTGCAGTTTTCCGCGCGATTCCAGACTCACATCCGACAGTCGCCGCAGGGCGTTGCGGAGCTCTTCCGCGACAGCCGCCCATTTGCCAGGGGAGATTTCCATGAGTCCATTGGTCGGTCGTCCGTGCATTCCGGCCAGCAGATCTTTGAGTGGGATTTCCTGTTCCCCGATTTTGCAGGTACCCGTCAAACCAAACCAGTCACGCTGGCGTGACACGGTGACGCGGACATTGTTCGCTGTCAATCTGCCGATCACATCAAAGCGACTCACGGAATCTTTGTGCCACAGCACAACCAGTTCACCGCGTTCGACGGCGGCTCCGGCATCCGACAGCAGATTGCTGATGTCATCGGCGTCGGAAATTCTCCAGCCGCAGCGGCTGATCGGAACGCCGCGTTTCAGTTTGAGTTCCGTCGCCAATTCACGGGTGCGATGCACTTCGTCGGCGAGATTACGCACGTACTGGACGGGCTTTTCGTCAACGGTCTCATGGATGCGAGCGAGCCCTTCGCCGGGCGACTGCAGCATCTGATTGCGGTCACGCACCTGGATGGATGCGTCCAGCATTCCATTGCGACGCAGTTGCAGGACAAGCGTCATCTGTCCGTGATAAGGCACGTCCTGTCCGGCGATGGACTCCGGCAGTCGCACGGCCATGCAGGACCGCAGCGGTTCGAGTTCCTTGAGCAGCGCAGCTTTCTTTTCGAGCGGAATGATGTCCGCTTGTTTCCTGAGATGATTACAGATGTCGCTGGAATGCGGCGGACCTGAGAAATAAACGGCCTGACGTTTTTCCTGAAGCACGACGAGGACACCACGTTTGGCATCTGCAAAGAACGTTTGGCTGCCTTCCGGTTGCGCGCTCATCAGATCAGTCGCGGACGTTGACAGGCGCAGTCCGCCTTCCACTTCCTGAACAATGATCTCCAGCGGTCGCGTTTCCAGTTCGCACTGATCGCGGTCGAACGCAAACTGATCGCTTCCCGCCAAAACTCTCAGCGCATCGGCGAGTTCCAGTGTGGGTGTCTGCCAGCGTTCCTGTTTGATCAATTCCGACAACTGTTGGTCGATCGCGGTCCACTGCTCTCGGGATGATTTCAGGAATGCTTCCAGAGTGCTTTCTTTACCCTTCGTCCAGCCGCCGTTTTTTTTCTCCTGCTGCAAACATGGGCTCAGATGAACGGACTTGTAATGACGATCGAGTTTGACATCCCACACAAACCGTGTCAGTGGCTTATCGATCACAGGAGCATCAGCACTTTTAGGCAGCGCCATCTGCGCATTGCGTGCGAGTGACTGCAGCATCGAAAACGTCTGCTTCAGAGTTCGATCGGCGAGGTCCTCTCCGAGGATCTTTGTGACCAGTTCCGACCTTGGGTTACCGAGAAGATCCTTGATCTTCACAGCCATGAAGTAAGTGTGTTCGCACAGATCGTGATGACCACAATTACACGATGTCGAAAACGTACGGCCATCCAGGTCAAACTTCCATGAGGCCCGATACGTTGATGCTCCGCATTTCAGAACAACTTCACATCCTTCTTCGCGATTGACGGACTTGAGCTCCAGTGAACCCTTAACACGTTCGCCGCGGCGGCGTTCATCGACGCTGTGACCGCTGATCAGCCCGCCAACTGCGTCCCGCCACTCATCCAGCAATTCACTGGTGACGTTTTTTTGCGGGGCCATCATGGAATTCGCGCCGAGGACCCCGATGCCCATTTCCCTCAGCATTCTGGCAATTTCCGGATTGCTGGCAAATGTTCCGGGATCAAATCGTTCGCCACGCCGATCATTCTTATTGCGCGCCATTTGAATCGCCTCCCTGCTAATTGCCTGGTTGATGAGCCTGGTTCCGAGTTGGGTGGCTCGCTCAGAGAATTCTTCTCTGAACCGCGTTATGCTCGCAGGCGACGGCTTCCCGTCAAGCCGTGTTGGCAGATTTTCCCGCCAAGCGAACGCAAATTGTCGTGCGGCAGCGCAAGAGTTCGAACATTCTGGCCAAAATTGGGCGATGGCGAGGTGGTGATCGTGAAAAGGATAGCCCGCTACGCACACGGAGGGCTGACGCCTAACCGCTCGCCTGCCGTTGTACTTGCTTTCACTGGCACAGTTCAACCCCAATTCGTTGGCTTGACGAGGCACGAGTGGTCTGATGGTATTAAATCAACAGACCACTAACGCATTCCGGCTGATAGAATCGACCTTTTACCATTGGTCATCCGCCAGCCGTTCAAACCGGCTGCCGCGAAAATGATCGGATACAGGTCCTCAAAATACCAGAGTCGAGCAAAATAGAAGCCGATCGGAGTGGGCTGATCGACTGTGCCTGCATTCACTCTCACGGCCAGCCATGTCGCCGCTCGGTCAATCGAGTTGCTCAATTCGGCATCAGGGATCGTTGTGGCAGCGATACCGGACGATATCCAGAACGACGCCAAACTATCGAGTGCCAGTCCGGTCTCTTCCACGGAACTTTCCAAACCGCGGCGAGCCGACCAGCCGCCGTCGTCGTTTTGATTGTCCAGAATCCAACGGACGGCTTTTTGACAGCAGTCCGAGGATTCTTCGCCGATCGTCGCCAGAGCGCGGACGACGCGCGATGTCCCGTACAGAGGATTTTCGTCGTCTTCGTGGAATTGATGCCCAAACCACAGTGGCAACCACGTACCGTCTGGCCGTTGCGCGTTTTGCAGAAACCTGAGTCCACGCTTCATCGACTGCTCAGATCGCAGTTTCAACGCAGGTTCCGTGCCCGAATCCCGCTTGAGCCACAAATCCAGGGCTCTGAGGGCATGAGCCGTCAGATCGCAGGAACTCCGGTCAAACGGCAATGTCCCCCAGCCGCGACAGAATGTGGGCCAGCCACCATCGCGATTCTGCAGGTCGAGCAACCAGATAGCAGCCGCGCGAAGGGAGGAAACTTCTTCCGGCGAGACGACGTCATCCTGTCCGCGAAGATTCATCAATGCCAACATGGCACCCGGTGTGTCGTCCGCATCGGGAACGCCACCCGGCAAATCAGTCCAGGACCAGCCTCCAGGAGCCGCGTGCGTGTATGGATGAATCTGCCGATACTGCTGGCTCAGGAGCCAGGTGCGAATGGCGAGCGGCAGGGCGTCAGCCCTCCGAGTTTTTTCGTCATCGTTCGGTGTTTTTTCGTCATCGTTCGGAGTCTGTTCGTCAGCCGTCGGTGTTTGTTCGTCAGCGCACGGAGGGCTGACGCCCAGCCGCTCGCCGAGAGCATTGACGCTCAGCGTCGTCACCCATGTGGTCAGATTGGTATCAATCGGCCAACTGCCATCTTCGCGGACGGACGCTTCGATGAACTGCAGACAGCGCTGTGTCACGGCATGATCGAACAGGTCACAACCGAGCAGGCTCATGCAGACAAAGCTGGTCAGTGGCGTTGCTTCCAGAAATCCCCCGTGTGGCGGCTGGATGGATTCCAGCACGCGGAGAGACGGCGCGATGGCTTTGCGGCGAACGAACCGCATCACCGGATTCCAGTGACCCTGATGCCTGAAGATCACTTGTCCGATCGCAATCAAAGCCGGAAGCGCATAGCTCACGACAGGCATCCTGACGGCCGCATACAAGCGATGGGGCACGCAGGCGAGTTCGAACGGCAGAGGAATCACGTTCTTCCATTCCACAATCCCCGCGAGCGCGCAGTGAGTCAGAATGGGAACGGAAAACGTGCGATCTTTGCCGTAACGTTTGATGACCGCTGCGACACCACCGGATTTTGCGATGTACTCAGCGGAGGATTCAATGACGACATCCCACTGTGTGGCCGCACTCAATTCGGGAGGGCGAGGCTCCTGCCGAGCTGTAGACGTTGTGACCTGCGTCGTGCGCGGCTCAGCAGGAGCTTCGCCCTCCCGTGAAATCGCCCGTTCGTGAACTCGAAACACGGCATGAGCCAGCATCGTCGTCGAGATATTACTGATACTAAGGACCGTATCACCCCAGCCACCGTCGGAATTCTGATGTTTGGCGAGCCACTTCAATCCACCGTTCACCAATTCCTGCCAGCGCAGCCTTTGAGCCTGATCCGTAGTCGCGGAAACAGCTTTGTGCAGTGCCATCACGGCCGTCGCCGTCGAAAGCGCCGATGTCGATAACCGCCCGGTCCACCAGCCGTGTTCGTTTTGTTTAGAGAGCAACAGAGCGTTGACGCGGTCCGTTGCCTGCAGGATTTCGCGGTGCGAAAGTACGGTCAGTGTCATTGCGAAAGCAGCATAATCGAGGCAACCAACTTTCCTGCCAATGAACCTGACGGGTTGCGGGCGAAGCCCGCGCCAAGGTCATTTCCTACTTCTTAATTACGTCAAACAAAATCGGCTGCCCGGGTCATATATCACCCACGACATTCCCGTCGTTCCGCTGGATCAGATTTCGCAGCGTTTCTACGTCAATACTGGACTTCAGGAACCGGACAGAACCATCACAAATCAGCACGAGGAATTGCTCGCCCAGTGTGCCGAGCACCTTCTTAGGGTCTTCGGGATTGAATTCCAGGCCGCCGGGTTTTGTCCAGACTTCCGCTGATTCTGGTCCTGCGACAACGGCCAGGATGGTGTTTGATGTGCCGTCAACAATGTCACGAAATCCTACGCCGTCATCGGTTCCCATTGCGGTATCTTTGCCCGTAAACACATGCACGCTCGTATGGCCGGGTTTATCGACACCTTCGACTTTGAAGATATCAGGCATCTTCTCGATCAATGCCTTGTTGTGCGGACTGTCCCAGTCTTCGTCCATGTTGAACTGCGTATAGAGCGGTGCCTGTTCGATGAATGGCAGCAGATACACTCGCCAGCTCAGGCCGGTCTTCTTTCCCTGGCCACTTTCACCATTGCCATTGGCAGCGGGAAAATGACTGTAAACATCGTGATAGTTGTGAAATGCCAGGCCAATCTGCTTCATGTTGTTCACGCGAGACATTGCAATTGCGGCTTTGCGGGATTCGCGAACGGCTTCAAACATGGCTACGAAGCCGGGTTTCATGGTTGCGAGAAAGGAATCCATATCGTCAGGCTTCGGCATGACGTAAGACACGCTGGAATCCTTCGTGGTGATCTTCACAGTGTCGTACAATCCTGCAAGCGTTTCGGCTGCTTCCTCATTCAATGGTGACTCCGGTGCATTCGCCATCGACAGCATCTGTGCCTTTTGCATCTGCAGCATTCCCTGAGCCAGTGCGGACAACTGCATGGCAGAATTCTTATTTGCCGTGCGAACTTCGATCTGCGACAGATATTTGCCCGTGCCCGCAAGATCGGCTGTAAACATCGCCCCTTGAAGACCTTCGATTAAACCGGGCATCGGAGTGTTTTGTGCGATCTGTGCCTTGAGGTCTTTCAGGGACTCCAGATCGATCACGCCGGCGATATCATTGCTCGGGAAACTTGCGTTCAGTTGCTGCTGAACTGAACCAGCAGCTTGCCCTCCGGCTGCTGCCCGCGGAGCCAGCATTTTTTTCAGCAGCGGTTCGGGGCCGACCAGCAATGTGCGATCATCCGGCATCGCGACCATGCAGCTTTCGAACACTGTCACATCCTGCGATCCGATTTTCCCGGCTTCGCCTTCTCCCAGACCGACCAGTGAGATACTAAAGATGGTATCTCGATCCAGCGGTGCAGTGGTTCGCAGAATGATACCCGGCATGGATTGCACACGCGCCGGACTGTTTCCGTCCGGTTGAGTATAATCAACCACCTCACCGCCCGCATGAGTGATGAGACTTGCCAGCGACACCGGATTGATGTCAGCTGGCAGTGAGCGAACAGATCCATCCATGAATCCAACCAGGAATTGCTTGTCAATCTTTCCCAATGCCTTGATGGGGTCTTTGGGATCGAAGTCGAGGCCACCGGGTTTTGTCCAAATTTCCGCTTTATCCGCGCCCGCCAGTACCAACATGATCGTGTTGCTCGTACCGTCGGTTATGTTTTGAATTCCAGGACCTCTGTCGCCTGCGAATGGAGCCCCTTCACCTGTAAAGACGTGAACCGACGTCTTCCCCTTTTCAGTCACGCCGGGCGACTCAAAGATTGCGGGCATCTTTTCGATCAGCGTCTTGTTGTGGTCGCTGTCCCACGGTTCATCCAGATGAAACTGCTGGTAAAGCGCAGCCTGTTCCAGATAGGGCAGCATCCAGACTCGCCAACTCAAGTTGCCGTTGTTTTCGTTGTCAATACCATCGTCGTCCGGAAAACGACCGTAGGTATCGTGCAGATTGTGCATTGCCAATCCAAACTGCTTGAGATTGTTTTTCAGGCCGACGGTGCCGCCCGCCGAGACTCCCAACGGACTCAACGTGCGATCGATGGTTTCGCGGTCGAAGAGTATCGCGGCTTCCTGAACCGTGCGTGGGTCCATCCCGAGTTCACTGGTCAGCGTAGTCATCATCTCATCGACTTCCTGCTGACCTGACGCCGCTTCGACCATCATCTGCAGATATCTGGATTTCAACATCCGCGATGGCTGGATGGCCGCGATGCCGACCACATCTTCCGGCGTGTAACGTTGCACTGCCGATATTTCCGCAGATTTCTCACCGGGTGCAACAGTCGCAGACTTTTGGAGATTGGCAGCTTTCTTCTGCTGAGCGTCGCAAGCGTGACTTAACACAACGGCTGCCAGCATTCCGGCGATGAACGAGAAACGCATTTTCAATCCTTTCAGAAGAGTCCAATCGATCCGGAACTAAACGATCTGTACCACCGAGCGGCCTCGATCACAAATTTGTCGGTGTATTTTGCCCGCGAATCACGCGATTGGGCGCGATTCATTGAATTCGTTAACTCTTGTTTATTGCCTTCATTCGCGTGATTCGCGGGCAAATACGTTCGAAATGTCCGCTGCGCCGGCAAGCTACGGTGCGGACTTAGTTTCAATCGCGCGAGTGACGGATCCCATAAACGCGACCTGTCCACCGACGACCGGCAGCGTGATCGACGTGGCGTCGAGATCGACGGTAAGTTCGGTTCCGGGGTCTGGCCAGAGCGTGAAGTCACGATCACTGGAAAAGATCATGAGGCCGATTTTTGCGCCCTTGGCAATGATCTGGTCATCGGGTTGCAGATCAAACGTCAGATCATAGAACTGCCCCGGCACGAGCGGTTCACTTTCCGTCAATGAACGATGATTTTGCGGATCTGCCCAGCCGCGCGTAATCACGTCGTCCGTGATGCGTTTGCTGTCCGTCCAGGGGAGTGAGACAAGCCACACAGAAAGATTGGCCGCCGGTTTGTTGCTGGCCAGTCGAATTGACAACTTGGCAGTGCCGGAGAGATGTAAGGGCCCCGTCAGCGCGGGTGTGGCAAATAACAGCCGATGGTCGGTCCATTCCGCTTTCGCCAACGCAGCTCCGCTGAACGAAAAATTGTCGATGATTTTTCCGTTGCCCTGGCCAGGAGCGGCGTCCAACTGCAGTTGTCCAACCTGCGATCCGCCCGCAATCGGATGCAGCGTTACGCCAACAGCCTCCGGATGCGGATAGTCCGGATACGACGTTGCAACCCTGCCTTCCGCGTCTTCGCGCACGATCCAGGCCCTTGGGCTTTTCTCAACATCATTTTCCAAGCCGTACAGGTATCGCGTGAACCAGCGATTCATCTGCTTGAGCGGAGGAGGTCCGCCGTGACCCCCCTGATGCATGTAGAGCTGCACGGGAAGTCCTTTTGCCTTCGCGGCTTCATAAATCCGCACACTGTGTTCGGGCATCACGTTCCAGTCATTGAACGCATGTGACATCAACAGTGCGGCTTTCATCGGGCCAAGATCATTCAGATAATCCCGCCCGGCCCAGAACTCATTGTAGTCGCCCGAAGCACGATCGAACCCTTCCGCCATTTCCTGATCGCGCACATTGCAGTCGCAGAATTTTCGTAGTTTCGGGTCTCCGCTGTTGACGAAGTTGTAGAGCACATCAATGTCTTCGCCCAGATAACCGCCGGGATGGCGAATCAGGCCATGAGATCTGTAGTAATGGTAATATGAGGTATTCGGAGCCACGGGAATGATGGCTTCAAGGCCGTCCACGCCGGTCGTCGCAGCGGCGAGCGGAATGGTCCCGTTGAAAGATGCGCCCGTCATGCCGACCTTGCCAGTACACCAGAATGCGGCAACTCGTTCGTCACCGTCCGGCGTCGTGTAGCCATTCGTGCGACCGTTGAGCCAGTCGATGACGGCTTTCGGCGCGAGTGATTCATTGTCGCCGCCGATCGTCGGGCATCCCTGCGATAAACCGGTACCGGGCGACGACGAATGCACGACCGCAAAGCCGCGAGGAACCCAGTCGCCCACCTGCGAATCCGAGATTGTCGGTCGGAGGCTCTGCTGTTCAATTGCCGCAGGCGTCACATGTTTCGGGGGCTGGGCACCCACGTCCTGCCGCGGGTTCCAGAAATACTGCGCGTCGTTGGAGCCCGTGCCCGCATAGTACGGACTGGATTCGTAGACGACCGGCACTTTCAGCCCTTCTGTGTCGGTTTGTTTTTGACGTATCACATCAACATGCATCCGATCCGGTTTGCCGTTACCGTCAGAATCAAATTCCGTTTCGACCCACAAATCGTGTCGAATCCAGTCCTGATTGAATGCTTCAACGACCTGTGCTTCGCCGTCTTTGAAAACAGGTTTCGCAGGGGAAGCTGATTCGTCGGCCACTGTCGATGCCGAGATGAAAAAAAAGAGGCATAAGATAAGTACTTGGCTGGACATTGTTCCCATTCCTATGGCGAGCGGCTGGGCGTCAGCCCTCCGTGCTATGATTTCCATCACAAAAACCTTCTTGTTCATTGGCTGGTCCACGGAGGACTGACGCCCTGCCGCTCACCTTTGTCTTCATTCCAAATGACGCCCCTGTCGTGCAGGAATCCCCTGAGTCGCCACCGAGCGGGGCGGGGGAGCGTCCAACTCAAATCGTTTCAGAAACGCCGGTCGATCGCGGCGACCTGCACGAGTGTAATCACTCCACAGTGTTTCTGCGACGGTTTGAGGCACATGCTGACATTCCGAAGTCAGAAATTCAAACAACCGCTCGAACAATCGAATGAGCGAGATCCCATGCCGCCGCTGTTCCTGGCCGTACAACCAATCAGAAAACCGCAGCAGGTAACCAAATGCGGATGTCTGACCATCGATCATCAGCCGCAATGTCGCCGGGAAATTCCCGCTGTTACCGATCAGGTCCCAGTACCTTGCAAAGCGTCGCAGGCGATGAAGTGTGTCGAAGTTCAGCAGGCGATTGCTGAGAATCTCAAAGGGCGGAGATGGACTGTAGATCATCTGCCACTCATCATCGTGCCGGACAATCGGCGTGCCCTTCAACCGTTTCAGAATGCCGACCTGAATCTCCTGCGGTCGCAGTGCGAACAGCCGGTCAAAACCGCGACCGAAACTTTCCAGCGTTTCACCAGGCAGACCAACAATCAGATCGGCATGAATATGCACGCCGGAATGATCACGCAGAAAGCGAAAATTCTCTTCCAGCTTCGCGTTATCCTGCGGCCGGCTGATGAGTCGGCTCACGTCATCATCGAACGACTGCACGCCAATCTCAAACTGCAGGACACCCGGCGGAAACTTCACAATGAGTTCACGCAGCGATTCCGGCAACCGATCGGGAATCATTTCGAAGTGCAGAAACAAACCCGGTTCACAACGATCCAGAAAAAACTTCAGAATCGCCCGACTGACACGCAGATTCAGATTGAACGTGCGATCCACGAACTTGAACTGCCGTGTACCGCGATCGAACAACGTCTGCATGGCCGTCAGAAACTGATCAAGGTCGAACAGCCGAACAGGGATCTCCAATGCCGACAGACAGAACTCACACGTAAACGGACAGCCACGCGACGCTTCAACGTAGATGACCCGATTCGCGATATCTTCATCTGAATAGAGATCGTAAGGCAACAGAATCTGATCGAGTTGCGGCACAGGAGCGTGGATAAATTTCGGAACCGCCGCGACATTCGGCGACCTCGCGGGCAAAGATGCAGCGGACGAGAGCAACAGTTGCTCGCACAATTCCCGAAATGCATGATCTCCTTCGCCGGTAATGACGTAATCAGCGAGTGCAACAATGGCCTGACCATCGGTATCGTAACTGACTTCCGGGCCACCCAGCACGACAATCGTCTGCGGTCGGACACGTTTCAGATCCGCGATCAACCGCGTCGTTTGTTCGACATTCCAGATGTATATCCCAAAGCCCACGATCCGAGGAGAATGTTCGAGAATTGACGACAGGATATCGACGGTATTGTCATTGATCGTGAATTCCAGCAGCGCCGTCTGCGGCCTCAACGCACCCATGTTGGCCAGCAGATATCGCAGACCAAACGAACTGTGGCTGTATCGGGCGTTCAAGGTGGAAAGGAGGATGTCGGCCAAGTAAAGAAACTTTCGAAGAAAACGACGGGAATTGAGCGCGGGATTATTCAGGAAACAGATGGCTTATCAGCCGCCAGGCGCTAGGTCTGTTTCCTCACGAACCGAGGGCTAGCAGTCTGTTGACTTAATACCAACCCGAAGCGCCAGCGAGGCAGAAATTGCTGTATTCCTCGCTTGCGCTTCGGGTTGGTATGACCCTAAGCTCAAAACATCACTAAATCAACGCTCCGCTAGCGCCCAATGGCATTCGATTTGCCACATTCGCTGATTCAGTGTCGCCTTTTGCTCCGCAAAAGCTGCGTTACTTTCGCGGAGCGAAAGACGACACTGGGATCAGTCACGAATGCAGATATGACTGCGCTGCGATTCCAGTGTGTCGGGGTAGTCAGATCGTGCATGCACGCCGCGGCTTTCGCGGCGTTCCAAAGCCGCCGCCGCCATCGACCGTGCCACGAGCATCATATTCTGAAGTTCCCAGCCCGCGGGATCGACAAGATCTCGACGACAAACATAATTCGCCCAAAAATCCAGTTGCTGTCGAGCGGTCACAAGGTCCTGCTCATTCCGACTGATACCCACATTGCGCCACATCAGACTCCGCAGTGAATTGCGAATGTCCGTCAGGTCCAGCGGATCGTCGATGCGCGTCTTTGATGTCATCGAAGGTGATTCCAGGCGTGGCGCGGTGAAGTTGTCCGGCTGGCTCAATGCCACCTGCGATGCATTCTGTCCACAGCGCAGTCCGAACACGACGCCCTCCAGCAGACTGTTGCTCGCCAGTCGATTGGCACCGTGCAACCCGGTTGATGTGACTTCACCGGCAGCCCATAAACCCGGCAATGACGTGCGCCCATCGGCATCCGTCGTTACGCCGCCTACCATGTAGTGGGCTCCGGGGCGAACGGGAACTTTATCTTTCGTCAAATCCACTCCGAAGTCGGCACAGACCTGACCAATATGTGGAAATCGATGACGCACATGATCTGCCGGAATCGACGACAGATCAAGATAGACGCAGGGATGCGATGTCTTCGCCATCTGGCGTGTGATCGCCTGGCTGACAACATCGCGTGGTGCCAGTTCACCGGCGGGATTGTAATCCCGCATGAAACGATGACCGTTGCAGTCCACCAGATGCGCGCCTTCGCCACGGACAGCTTCCGAAATGAGATACCGTGAACTGCCTGCGATGTACAGCACGGTCGGATGAAACTGCATGAATTCCATGTCCCGCAATTCGCAGCCCGCGCGCAGAGCGACGGCGTGACCGTCCGCGGTTGCGATCTGCGGATTTGTCGTTTCGCGATACAACGCCCCCGCACCGCCGGTGCAGAGAATCGTCTGCTTGGCCCACACAAATGTTCGGCCATGATTCGGATTCCACACCAAAGCGCCACGACAGTTGCCTTCGTGAGTCAGGAGATCGATGGTGAATGTCTTCGGCCAGATATCGAGATAGTCTGCTTCAATGGCACGACGATTCATGGCCCGCATGACTTCCTGACCGGTGGCGTCGCCTAATGCGTGCGCCACTCTCGCATGGCTGTGACCGCCTTCGAGGGTCAGTGCCAGCTCGCCATCGACCTTGTCGAATTCTGCTCCGTAAGTGATCAGGTCGCGAATGCGTTGCGGCGCTTCGCGGATGACAAGTTCCACGATGTCCTGATGGCAAAGTCCTTTTCCCGCAGCCATCGTATCAGCTACGTGGTTTGAAAAATCATCGAGCGGATCGAGTACCCCCGCGATGCCTCCCTGAGCATACGCGCTGTTGGATTGCTGTAAGGAATCTTTCGTGATCACAACTGTTCGCAACGATCGATCTACTGCCAGTGCCGCCCGGATGCCAGCAATCCCGCCACCAATGATCAGAACGTCGGTATATAGATGCGGAACCCGTTTTGGATCAAATGGCACCAGATAGCGACGTAGTGTCGGGACATGAATCGTTCGCGGCTGCATGACGTTGCTTCGACTGAAATTCGTAGGATTCGAACCGTAAGGACCGGCGCAGAAATAACTGTCGTCTTCCGGACGTGGGGCACGTTTTTAACGTGCCCGGCACGATGGAATCGTGCCCCACTTATTTCTGTCTCAGTCCTAAAATGCTGGCTGTATCATACAAAGTACGCTGCCAATAGGGCTTTTTTCCGGTCAGCAACTCAACAATTATTAACGTCGCCAACGGTTTTGAAGTTGCGCATTCCTGGTTGGTCGGCATCATTTTGCTCCCTTTCCCCCAATCGTTTGCGAGTTTGTACATCCGGATTACTCAGCCGTGTCGCTGCAAACGGTTTGAGGGAGAGGGCAGGGTGAGGGGGGCTTTTCTCGCACGTGGCCTTACTCAAAAGCCCCCTCATCCGGCCTGTCGGCCACCTTCTCCCCCAATGTCGGGGGAGAAGGGACAGTATAGCGCAACTTCAAAAGGCGAAGGCCAGGTCCATCAACCAAGCATGGCAATGCTCAAATGTTCGATCTGCGACAGGACTTCTGCCACCGTATTCCCACTGACCTCGATTTCTCTGTTTTTCCGATTCAACTTCTGCGACGCCCTTAACATTTCCCCCTGCCGCAGCATGATGCGGGCAAACGAATCCTGCGCGATGACGGACGCTGGATCTGCCGGATGCCACTCCGTTTCGTCATTCCTCACCTCCCGCACATGATGCATGATTTCATCGAGAAACCGATTCTCTGGCGCTGATCCCCCACTGCAGATCTCCAGCCGCAGGGGACGATACATCAGGCGTTCATGCAGCCCCGCCACAGATTCGTTTAGAGTCGGGTGAACCATGTGTGCCGCGACGTCGATCGCAGGTTCGAGTACAAAACGTCGATACCACATCGCAGGATGAGGAACGACCAGCTGAGACATGTCTGCAATCCAGTCGCTGTACAGGATCAGATCGAGGTCCAGCGTGCGCGGCCCCCAATGGCGCGTGCGAACTCGGTGGAACATCGCCTCAATCTGATGCAGCGTCGATAGAAATTCGTCGGGACTCTGATCGGTATGCAGCACGGCAGCCGCATTCAGAAATTCCTGTCCTGCTTCCACACCGACCGGGCGCGTCTTCAACACACGACTCATTTCGACACCGCTGCATCCGAGCAACTGTAACTGCCCAAGTGCATCTTTGAAGACCTGTCCCGAAATCTGCAGGTTACCGCCAAGAGCGATCAGACATTCATGCAAAGCCACCACTCCCAAACAAAACTGAGGCGGCTTGATTGTAGTGTGATACCTGGGAAATTGCGGCAACAAACTTGAGGACGCGAAAAATTACGCTGTCTGCTCAGTAAACGTTGAGAGTTGAACATTCCTGAGAAGATTTTTGACAACGCATCATTTTGAGGCCCACTCAATGTAGGCCGACTTCGCCGAAGTCGGCACAGCAGATTTCAGCGAAATCTGCTTACTTTTTTCGGTTGCTGGCGAAGCCCGCGACAAGGAAGATCGTTCCACAAGAAAAAATTGGCAACGGTTGCCACCTCAATACGAGATCGAATCCGAAACCGTATCCCGGAATTCATGGACTTTGAATAGCCATCCTCACTGGCCTCTCACAAAATACGTCAAGCGACAGACAGGCCCCGCAATATCATCGCAGAGACCAGACATTCATGCCCGACTATTCTACACGGCTCAACACACGCATCAGAATCTTGAAAACGCCTGCCCTGGTAGGAATTGATCCACGCTGGGACCTGTTGCCTGCAGCAATCAGAGAAGTTGCCGGATCAAAATCCGCAAATCGCTGTGAGCGGGATGCCTGGGCGTTTGAAGCGTTCTCGAAACAATTGATCGACGTTGTGGCACCGCTTGTTCCAGCCATCAAACCACAAGTTGCCTTTTTCGAACAGCTGGGCGTCCTTGGATTCAGGGCACTGCATTCCGTGATGGACTACGCACGTCGGGCAGGTCTGATTGTGATTGCCGATGCCAAGCGTGGCGACATCGGCTCGACAGCTGAGGCATACGCCGACGCATGGCTGGCTGGCGAGGACCCGCATGCAGCAGCATGGCCAGCCGACGCGCTGACGATCAACCCCTATCTGGGCACTGATTCGCTGCAGCCATTCGTGGATCTTGCCCACCGCCGCGGAGCAGGACTTTACGTGCTGGTTCGTACGAGCAATCCAGGTGCGGCAGAGTTTCAGGATCGAATGTCGGACGGACAACCGCTGTTCGAAATCGTAGCGCGTACTGTACAGCGGCTGAGTGACACCACGCGCGCGACCGATCAGGTCTTTGGCTGTGTCGGTGCCGTTGTCGGTGCCACATGGCCAGTGCAACTTCAGGAACTTCGGAATCAAATGCCCGCCGTTCCCCTGCTGATCCCCGGCTACGGCACCCAGGGCGGAACATCATCTGACACAGCCGGAGCCTTCAATTCCGATGGTCTCGGTGCAGTGATTAACAGTTCGCGAGGAATCAATTTCGCATGGCAACGCCAGCCGTATTCAGACCAATTCGGTGAAGCCCGCTGGCAGGACGCTATCGCCGCCGCAACACGCGACATGATTGCCGACCTTGCTCAGCATACCCCAGCCGGCAAAATTTGAGATGCCCGCAGAACTGCGGGGAGGCTGGACAAGCCGGGCTTCGGCCTGATGGCATTTGGTTTATTTGCGGTCGCACGGACCGTTCCCAAAAAACTGCTTCTGGGAATCGGATTCCTGATGCAGGTTCAGCCGCTTGCTGTAAACCTCAATACTCTGATACTGCTGGTCATTTGATTCAGTTTCTCAAGGTTTCATCCATTTATGTCCCGCGGTTTTTACACTCTGGACGAACTTGCACTGCAAATTGGGAGAGATCGACGTCAGGTTGAGAAGCTAGTCAACCGAGGCATCATTCCCGGGCGACGAGTTGGCGGAGACTGGCGATTCAACGAAATTGAGATTACGCACTGGCTGGAACAGGATCTTCGAGGACTAGACGATCAGGGCCTGGCCCAACTGGAACAGTCTCAACAATCCGGCGATCAGAAATCGCAAAGTCCCATCGCTGGGTTGCTGCATCCGGAGACCTGTGAAATTCCACTCGATGCGGGAACTCGACCGGCCGTTCTGCAGGCCCTCATCGAGGTCGCGGGGCGGACCTGGCAGGTTTGGGACCCCGCGTCGATCCTGAAAGCGGTCAAGGAACGAGAAGACGTGATGTCAACGGGCTTCGAAAATGGCATTGCAATTCCGCACCCCAGAAATCCTCTGCCCGATGCCGTCGGCCAGTCGATCATTGCCTTTGGGAAAACCCTGTCGGGAATACCATTTGGGGCACCCGGACGGCAACTCACGGACTTATTCTTTCTGGTACTTGCGCGGGATGCAGCGACACATCTGCAGATTCTCGCCCGTCTAGGTCGACTCCTTCAGCGTCAAGGATTTGTTGAAGATCTTCGTCAGGCGGAATCCGGACCTCAGGCATACGAGTTGATCGTCAGCGCAGACGGGCAAGTTGGAATGTGAGTTTCATTCGAGAAGACGCACACGTTTGACCGCATGCACAGCCCCGTTTTCCTAATGGCAAAGCGCCCTGCCGGGCCTGTTTCTGTTAAGGTATTGAATCACGGAACCAGCGGCTTCACTGGCGGTCGATGTCGCAGAATCTCGCCGTGGAAATCGCCCAGACTATGCCAGATCGCTGGCTGTCCGAGATCAACTTCAGCGATCACCACATCTCCCCAGTTCTGAGCTTTGGCCAGCGGACGACCGTCGCGCCCAAAGATCGCCGTGATCATCCAGTTGGAAGCGACGTCGGTATAGGTGCTGCTGACCACAAAGACATGATTCTCACACGCTCGTGCCGAAGCCAGCAGCGGATTGCAGCCCCAGACCGGAAATGCAATGACTTCTGCGCCGCGATTGCTGAGTTCTCTGGCGACCTCCGGATAGAATCCGTCGTAACAAACCATCATGCCAACTTTGCCGAACCGAGTATCAAAAACCGGGTAGTCATCTCCCGCTTCAACTCCGGCGTCAATCTCTGTGCGTGGCAGAGCGACCTTGCGATACTTGCCGACAACCTTGCCGTCCGGGCCGATCAATACCGCCACGTTGAACACTCGATACTCATCGCGTTCCACTAACCCCGCGACGATGTACAGGTCATGCTGTTTGGCCAGTGTTCCGAAATAGTCGGTGGATGGGCCTGGAATCGATTCCGCACAATCACTCATCGACCGTCCTGATGCGAAATACGTCAGCGTCTCCGGCAGCACGATCAAGTCAGCCTTTTCAGCGGCAGCTTTGCCGATCAGTGGCGCGAACTGCACACATTTTTCCGCATTCGATTTTCCGGCTGCCGGGGAAAAGTGGACAGTCGCCAATCGGACCTTGCGAGACGCAGGCTCTGCGATTGGCTGTAGGATCAAGTTCGACCACTCAACCGTCGCATCGGCCGCCCAGCGGAATGACAATTCGATGCGGGCCTGAGTTGCTGCGGAAGGAACCCGAAAGATCTCGGACACTTCAGTCCATCCGTCGGCGTGTTCAGGTCCATCGGCCGGATATTCTGGTTCTGAACGAGGACGTTCACCTTCGCGATACGTCGTTGTTGCATTAAAGTCGTGGATCGCGGCATTGCCCGCTGCATCCAGCCAGAACACCCGAGCGACAGCGGTCCGGCGGGGATACTCAGCATTTACCACACGACGCACGGCAGAAAATCGATAGTATCGACCGCCTTCGACCGGCACTGTTCGTTCCCACCAGCCATGCAATCCATCGCGTTTGTCGGACGAAGTCACGAGACTACCGGAATGATCAGGGCCTGCCTCCGGACGAAACTCAAACGCAGGCAGAATCTCCTCACGGGGGCCGGAATGAGTCCAGCCTGCTTCCGTCGAACTCAGCACGACAATCCCGCTATCATCGGGGACAAGCAATAGGCTGCACGCCATGACGCTGAACAAGAATGGAAGGCTGACCATGACTCGACTCCGTGGTGTAGATTTAGTTCACGGCAGCTTAGACCATCTGAACGCGAATCTGAAGTCCAGACCGATCGACTTTAGCCGTGGCTGAACCAATTGCCCCATGGTCTGCCCGACGTATCGGTGAACCCTGAATTCTCTGGCGGGCGAGGCGGCTGAGCGTGGAATGAATATTGGGAATGAATATTGGGTCTCTTCAATCATCTCCGCCAATGCCGCTCGAATCGGATTCAGATCCACATACGCCGCACACGCCAGAATCGCCGTTTCGTCCAGCAATCGAACTGCTCGATAGCGCGCTTGCCAGAATTTTCCGAGCTCGCCGTCTTCCTTATTGGCGCGTTGAGCAATGTGCTGGCTGAGCAACCGCATCCACCATGAAATATCGCTCAGCCGACTGCGGATTACTTTCAGCTTCGCCTTGTCCTTGCGGATGTGGTTCAGTTCGAATTCCGAGGGTTCTTCAGGCTTGCCGTGTTTGTCGCGGCGTTCGGGACAAAGCATCAACCACCGTCGGGCGACTTCAGAATCATCCCACTCCGCCACGACATCCGGTCGCGATCTCAGGACCAGCTTTTGAAATGGGGTCAGTTTGAAATGGGGTCAGGAGTCAATAGCCAGATGCAACTCAAGCCAAACTGTCAAGTATCGAGCTGTGTCCCCGCTTTCCACTTTTTCTGAAACGTAACCCGAAGCGGCGGCGAGGACTTGGGATGTTAAGGCTGCGCTGATGCTGCGGGTTAATGACTTGGGAGCCGCGATCGTCGCCAATGATGGCGGCAGGTCCGGAAAATTCCTCCTGTGCGACCGCGGAGCGGAACAACACCCCGGCCAGAAGTTGTGGACGATTGATTCCACTCGCAACTCAAGTCCCGTGCGTTTGTGCCGGAGGTATAACAAAGAGCGAACGCATCTTGCCGACTTCAGCGGATGCCGACAGAAGCAGTTTCGTTGACTTGTAATCGCATCGACAAATTGGTCGTTCTCGACGTTAAGCGTTTAGACCCTCGCAAATGATCACTCGACGTGACGTTGCCGAATCAGAAAACGGGCTCGTCTCACGGGATTGAATCTGTGACGCATTGCCTGATCTGCATGGCGGTAAGCAAGACGGCACCGCAAAAATGATAATTGGCCGCTTTTCAAATTCCGGGGAAATACTTCTTCCATTGCCATTGACGCTTGCATTGCTGGAGGTAATGCTCCCACTTCGCATCGGAAAATGGAATTTGTCCTCGACCCCTATGGCTAGGCTCAGCCTCACTGAGTCGCACTTGCAGTACGCAGTATTTGCGGTTTCTGAAAGTGGATCGCAAACCGGGAGAAATGTCATGGCGAATGGCAGACTTCGGACCATGTTGGCAGGGTTGCATTTCGACTTGAAGCCGCGTCGCAACCGCCCCGGTGTAAGTCCTCACTATGATGCGGCGACCGCATCCCTGCATCCCTGCATCCCTGCATCCCTGCATCCCTGTATCCGGGGGCCGCTGGCTGACCTTTCTCGCAGAATTTGTGTCGGATCTGCGACGCAACGAACGACGGCGGCGAGCTTCATGGAGGGTTGCACAGCGCAGTGAGTCGTGCGAGTCGAAGATCCTGCTTTCCGGGATGGCACCGTTTTCGAATTTCGATACGTATTCTGGCGTGTCAAAGGACTCGTATACGGTTGCCGCATCCGGGGTTCTCGCCAACGACATGGACATGGAATGGGATGCCCTGACGGCGAGCCTCTATTCCAACGCACTTCATGGAACCGTGACGCTCAATTCCAACGGTGGTTTCACTTATGTGCCGACGCTTGGGTATAGCGGTTCTGACAGTTTTCAATATCGGGCATTTGACGGGACGTCTTACAGCCCCGCGACGACCGTTTATGTGACGGTCACGAATTCCTGGGGTGCTCAGACCAACGCGGAAGACCGCGTCGCGGAAACGGCGGATGACTTCGGGGCGGTTGCGGTTGTGGGTTACACGGGCGATGCACAGGCCGCAGCGCCGGTCGGGGACGGGCTCGAACTGATCTATTCCTCGAACAGTGACCCCAAACCCATCATTGCCGTGGAAGTTGACTTCAACGGCGGCACTCCGACATCCCTCGAAAGTGTCCTGACGTTCAACGGTGTCGCGGGTGCCACAGCCTATTACAGCACGACCGGTATCTCCGGGACGACGCGATTGAGATTTGCACATCAGACCGATGCAACAAGTCTGATCACGGGCAAGTACGCATGGTCGATGGCGCTGAAGGCGAAGTATTCCGATGGATCGTCGAGTACCCGCAGTTTCGCCGGTTCGAGCTACGTCGTGAACTGGAACGTCAATACCGAAGGAGATTCCTGGAATCTCGGAGACATGGATCGACTGGCGTCGGTTTCCGGCGGAATGCTGTGGATTCGAGGCGACGGTGCGGCGGCTTTGTTTTCCGGCACAGGTCCCACGTACACAAGTCCCGCTGGCCCGTCTGCGTTTTCGGTGCTCGTCCAGAATACGGGCGGAACGTACACGCTCACAGATGAATACGGCAGCAAGACGAACTTCTCATCAAGCGGCAACGTCACGACTCGCGTTGATTCAAACAGCAATTCCACGGCGTACGCTTACGTCGATGCTGACAGTGACGGCCAGACGGATGATCTTTCCACTGTCACCGACCCATGGGGCCGCGTGATGACCTTCGTCTATTCCGGAGGCTTGCTGTCAACGGTCACCGACCATGCTGGTCGCGTGACAACGATTGGACACGACGGGCTGGGACGAATTACGTCGGTGTCGCGACCCGATCCGAACGGCTTGGGAGCACCTCCCATTACCAACTATGCGTATTCCGGGACAACCCGCAAACTAGTGACCATCACTGACCCGCTGAATCATGCCAGTACGATCGCCTACGACTACGTCGGACTTTTCGATCGGATCACCGCAGCCGACGGTGGTGTCAAGAAGCTCGATCCGTATCAGTCGCGAGGGATTCCGGCGAGCGGCACCGGGACTGTCGGTAACCCGGCAACTCCTTATCTGCCCAATGCGACTGCAAACTTGTATTCCGTCTATACCGATCAACTGAATCAGGTGTCAAAGGCGATCTACAACGCATTCGGTCAGGTCACCACCACCATCGATCCGATCGGCAGCACCACGACTGCAGTCCGCAACAGCAACGGGCTTGTCACACAGTTGACTCTGCCAGACCCGGACGGAGCGGGAATGAAAACTGCGCCGGTTTGGAACTATTCGTACAACGCCAACGGAAACCTGACTCAACTTGCGATCGGCAGTGACATCCAGACATGGGTCTACAATACGCTCAGCCGACCGACGAGTCATACCGATGAACTCACGCGCGGCGAATCGTGGACATACGACGCCAGCGGGAACATGCTCACTCACACAGACAAGCTGGGAAAAGTCACAACGTACGCGAACAACTTGCGGGGTCAGATTACGAGCATCACACTTCCCGATCCGGATGGAGCCGGCCCGCTGACCAGTCCTGTCACCAACGTCGCATACGATACGCTCGGACGCCCGGTCACACTGACGAATCCGGACACCTCAACCCAGACGTTTACGTACAACACCGCCGACCAGATGTTGACGGCCACCGACGAGCTTGGCAGAGTCACAACATATTCCTACGACAATCTCGATCGAATGAAGACCGCCACGCTTCCTGATCCGGACGGTGCCGGGCCTCTCACCAGCCCTGTCACCACGATCGCATACAATGTCGGGAGTCTCGTGACTTCAGTGACCGATCCCAATGGCTTCGTCACGTCATACGCATACGATAGCATGGACCGGCGGACTCAAGTGACTCGGCCAGATCCTGACGGTGCTGGATCGTTGGCTGCACCGGTGTGGCAGTTTGCGTTCAATGTGGCCGGGCTGATGACATCCACGACCGATCCGGTGGGCGCAGTCACGGCGTATGGTTACGACAATGCCCAGCGGAACACGACGGTCACTGGTGCCGATCCCGACGGTGCCGGACCGCTGACCAGCCCTGTAACCAGCTATGGCTACGACGCACTCAGTCGCACGATCACCGTCACGGATGTCATGAGCCGCGTGACGACCGTGGATTACGATAACCGAAATCGTGTCACCAAGCAGACACAGCCAGCCGTCGGCGCTGGCTCCGGGCCGGTGACGCTGTGGGCGTACAATGCGGCGAGCGAATTGACGTCCGTCACCAATGCCTTAGGATTTGTGACAGGGTACGCCTATGATGCGATGAGCCATGTGACTCAGGTCACTCAACCGGATCCCGATGGAGCCGGGGCATTGACAAGTCCTGTCTTCGGGATGACGTACGATGCCCTGGGACGAAACATCACTCAGGCTGATCCGCTCGGGAATGTCACGTCGCTGGAATACGACAACCGTTCGCGACTGAAGAAGCAGACCGCTCCCGACCCGGACGGCGCAGGAGCGCTCATAAGTCCAGTCACACAGTGGGCGTACGACGCCGCCAGCCAGATGACGTCAATGACCAATGCTCTGGGCTATGTCACATCCCGGACGTTCGACAATCTGGGACGGGTGCAACAGGTGATTCAGCCCGATCCGGACGGAGCGGGTGCATTGACATCGCCGCAGATCAATTACACATACGATGCCAACAGCAACGTGCTGACCGTTGCCGATCCACTGGGCAACATCACCAACTATGCATACGACAACCTCAATCGACTCAAGACACTGACCCAGGCAGATCCGGACGGCGCAGGTTCGCTCACGTCACCGGTGACAAGCTGGAACTACGATGCGGCAGATCAGGTGACGAGCATCGTTGATCCGCTGAACCGAACGACGACTTACGTGTTCGACAAACTCGGCCGCCAAACCCAGACCACGCTGCCGGATCCGGATGGTGCCGGTTCGCTTTCCAGCCCGGTGATCAATGTCGCCTGGAACTCCGTCAGCCGCACGACGAGCGTCACCGATCCACTCGGGAATGTCACGTCGTATGCGTATGA
The DNA here is from genome assembly GCA_945861465.1 of Candidatus Kuenenia stuttgartensis. GTDB lineage: Bacteria > Planctomycetota > Planctomycetia > Planctomycetales > Planctomycetaceae > SXXK01. The sequence continues at coordinate 3,610 of CAMAVB010000008.1, read as the reverse complement.
CAATCTTGATCGCGTCACCACGGTCACTCAGCCGGATCCTGATGGAGCAGGCTCGTTGTCGGCGGCCACCCAGTCAAACCAATATGACCTGCTGGGACGAGTCACGTCGCACAGAGCCTCCACGGCAAATCCGGATGACAGTACGACAACCTATGTGTATGACAACGTCAACCGGCTGATTCAGATGACACAGTCGGATCCCGATGGAGCGGGACCGCAATCGGCTCCAGTCTCGAACTACACGTACAATGCCAACGGGAATCGCGTAACAGAAACGAACGCACTGGGCAAAGTCACGACCTGGGTGTATGACAATCTAAACCGCACGACGCAGATTACTCAGCCGGATCCGGACGGAGCGGGAGCGTTGACATCTCCGATCACAAAGTTTGCGTTTGATGCCCTCAGTCGCCGGACGTCGCTGACAGATCCGGACAACAACGTCACGAGCTGGGCGTTCGACGGCCTGAATCGTGTGACCAGCGAAACAAATTCGCTGAGCAAAGTGGAATCGTTCGGCTACAATGCGGCGGGAGACGTAACCAGTCGCACGGATCGCAACGGACGTGTGACGAACTTTACGTACGACAATCTGCATCGTCGGACGCAGGAAAAATGGATGTCGGGAAGCACGGTCGTGAATACGTTCAACTACAACTTCGACGCCGGCAGTCAGCTGACGAGTGCCTCGGCCACCGGAACGCAGATGGCCTACACGTTCGACAACCTCGGTCGAGCCCTGACATCCAGTAATTCGGGAACGACCAACATCCCGACGACCGTTATGACCAATGTCTACGACGCCAACAATCGTCGCACTCAACAGACGGCCGCGATCTCCGGCACCGCTGACTTCAGGAACACCTGGACATACGACAACGCCAATCGACTCACGCAGGTGAAGCAGGAAAGTCAATCCGGTGGCAACACCGTCGCGGCGAAGCGCGTCAATTTCGCCTATAACACGGGAGGAATGTTCACCGGCATCACGCGGTACAACGATCTGGCTGGGACCCAGATTGTGGCGAACACGACGTACGCGTATGAAGGACTGGCTCGGTTGAAGGCTCTGGATCACAAGAACGCGGCGGGCGGGAATCTGGCGAACTACGCCTGGACGTACGATGCCGACGGGCGCATCACCAACTTCACCAATATTGACGGCTATTCGAACTACTCGTACGATAGCAATGACCAAGTCACCGTCGTCGATCACTCGTATCAAACCGACGAGACCTGGACATACGACGCCAACGGCAACCGAACAAACACCGGATACACAACGAGTACGAACAATCTGGTGACCAGCGACGGCACGTACAACTACACGTACGACGATGAAGGAAACCGGACTTCACGCACAAAGATCTCGGACAGCACCAAGGTGGAGTACACCTGGGATTACCGCAATCGGCTGACGGACATCGTGTTCAAGACCTCGGGCGGGACCGTGACGAAGAAGATCCAGTATCAATACGACGTGTTTGACCGTCGCATCGGCAGAAAGCTGGACGCCGATGGGAATGGCACGTACGAATCCGCCACGTACTGGGTTTACGACGATGCCGGAAAACGCGATCGCAACACTGGCACGTCACTCGACGACATCGTCCTCGAATTCACCGGTGCCGACGGAGACGGTTCCGGCTCAGCAACTCTCACTACCCGCTACCTCCACGGCCCGCTCTTTGATCAGATCCTCGCCAGCGAAACCGTCTCCGGCAACATCGTCACCTGGGCCCTCGCCGATCACCAGGGCACCATCCGCGACCTCACCCGCTACGCCAGCGGCACCACGACCGTCGTCAACCACCGCAAGTTCGATGCCTTCGGAAACCTGACCGCCGAGTCCGATTCGTCGATCAAATTCCTCTTCAGCTACACCGGTCGCGAATGGGACGGTGACGCGGGCCTCTACTACTACCGAGCCCGCTGGTACGACGCTAAGATTGGGCGGTTCATCAGCGAGGATCCGATGGGCTTTGCTGCGGGGGATACGAACATCACCAGGTATGTCGGCAACAGCACACCAAATGCAACCGATCCAACTGGACTAATGCAAGAAGACCCTCCGCATACGCTGTATCAACCTATCGATCCTTCTTTAGTAATGACATATCAAGAAGTAGCTCAATACGTCGGAGATGCGTATTTGAAAGAGTATCAGGAGTATGTGGACGAACTCGAAGCGCAAGCCAAAGAAGAAGCTTGGAGAATGTTGGCTGAAGACCAAGTTAGGCTTGTTATTATGGCTGCCACGGCAGTCGGCGTAACATCCTTGCTGGCTCAAAATGATATAATCAATAAGTGGAAGTTTCCAGAAATAGACGTCGCCAAATACGAATTGACTACTAATCTCCACCTTACGATGACAATTGAAGAGGTGTGGCACTTTAAAGACACATTTATCGACTTTAGAGATGATAAGTGGGAATTAGAACCTAGACTCAAGATACAATACAAACAGTGGGAATTTGGAATTGGGCCAGGGATCGACTTTCAGCCAGGGGGCGATCCATATTTAGAATATCAACAGTTCATGCTAAATGTCATCCGGCGTCAGTGAGTGGTGGGGTCAGCCATTCATCTAATGCTATTCCGGTCTGCTACACCATAAGGTTTTGGAGAGGTGACATTCATTGAAGACAAAGCTCGGCGGAACAAGGGTTCACCCCTCCATTAAATTGATCTGGGGTGCGATCATTCAGTTAGCATTGATGTCGTTATATCTCATGATCCCAACAACCTTGGGTGCAGTTGAGGACAAACCGGCGTTTCGCGAGTCTGGGATGTTAATTTATGACGCTATTGTACAAGGGCGATCTGTCAGGTGCGTCGTAGACACCGGCTCGACAAAAAGCATCCTCGATGCAGATGTGTGCGGATTAGGCGTACCTCAAGGAAAGAAAACGGAAAAGTTTCAGACGAATTCCGCGATCATTGAGATGCAGACCATTGACGACATTTCCATTTCACTTAATGGTAATCCGAATGCAGTAATCTCCTCGCAAGTTTTTAATCTCAAGGCATTCGACGAGGTATTGGGCCAGAAGATTGGAGCAGTTGTTGGCATGGATTTGCTCAGTAATCAGGTGCTTAGTATCGTCGATGGTGAGCCGAAGATTGTAACTTCGGTCCACGAAAGATTTTCCAGAACGTCAGTAACGCAAAGCAGTTACCAAAATCGATCCCGACCACAACTTCCAATTCAACTTCCTATCTATGGCACCCATAATTTCCAGGTGGACACGGGATTCAATGCCTACCTGATTATTACCGACAAACTTGCTCAGGCACTTATTCGTTCACAACGCGCAGTTTTCGGCATTGAGCAGGAATCCTTCACGGCTGATGGCCTGCACGTGGATCGCGACACTATAATTCAAGAGATTGAAATCGCGGGAGTCGTATTTCGGAATGTTCCAGCCAGCCGCGGAAAACTTAACTGCATTGGGATGGGACTTCTGACTTACCTGGATCTCGCTGTAGATTTTCAAAATCGGCGAGTCTATCTTGATTCCGAGTCCAGCAGATCGGCCAGCGAATTCCCACAGAACGCCAGCGGCATTGGCTTTGTTTACATATCAAGCGAAGCGATTATCGTCGGAAG